>DASSWV010000488.1:0-2169 GCA_035704545.1 Pelobium sp. | reverse complement strand
TTTTTGTATCAATATAATTAGATATACTATTTGAAGATGTGAATTCTTCTCGTTGAGCTTTATAACCCATTAAAAGTTCTAACCCTACCGAGGAGTTAAAATAGATAACAGACCCAGCCATAGCTGAGAAACTTTTTCTTGTGCCACTATTGTTGGTTAATTTTAAGTTCCCAAGTTGATAAGAAATATCAGTCAACAGATTATAAGACTTTTCTTTATTCAAAAAATAATACCGAACAAACGGACCGTATCATTTCTACATTTCTTCGTCTAATTGAAAGCAGAATAAAGTTTGAACAGTTGATTTTGTCATAATTGTGGTTTTTGATATTTAGTTAATGTATTTGAAAGCCTAACTGAACTATGATTTTATTTCAATTACAAAAAAGAATAGGGAATGCCAAATAGGTAAACCCTATTCTTAAAACCAAACCAGTGTTATTTATAAACCCTAATATAATCAACCTCTAAAGTAGCGCCCGTAACAGAAGGATCTACAGCTCCGGCAAAATTGCCGCCCATAGCTAAATTCATGATGATGAAGAAATTATGGTTAAATGGAATTGCAGAGGAGTTAGCTAAAGAGTGAACCAACTGATCATCTACAAAAACCTGCATTAAGGACGCTGTCCATACCAGTTTGTAAACGTGGAACTCTGTGGTAGCATTAGCGATTTTTCTAGTTCCGCCATCGGCAGTTCCGCCAAAACGCCCGGGATAATGGAAGGTTCCGTAAATGTTATTCAAATCTCTCCCAAGGTGCTCCATAATGTCTATTTCTCCGCAGGCTGGCCAAGGAGTGGTGTCGATATTGCTACCTAACATCCATATTGCCGGCCAAGTACCCACTCCGGTTGGCAACTTTGCTCTCGCCTCTACGGTACCGTAGGTAAAATCAAATTTTCCTTTAGAAAGTAAACGAGCAGAAGTGTATGCACTCCCCATGTAATTTTCTTTAATGGCGTTTATTTTTAATACTCCGTTTTCGATGATTACGTTCTCTGGGCGTTTGGTATAATACTCTAGCTCTTGGTTGCCCCAGCCATTATCGCCAGTGCCAATATTATAACCCCATTTATTGGGGTCCGGTGCGCCATCGGTATTAAATTCATCGCTCCACACCAAGCCGGCGGTGCCCGCTGTTACGGTAACAACAATATCAACTGTTTTTTTTATCGATAAATTGTTTGCGCCTTTTGCGGTTACCTGCACCTTATAGGTAATGGTGCCAGGCTGTGTGTATTGATAAGTAACGCTACCGTTTGTTCCGGTTTTAATGGTTCCATTACCAAACTCAAAGTCATAAATAGATGCATTTTGTGCGCTAGCGTTAAAAACTACGTTACCGCTACCATCTTGGCTAACGTTTGCTGTAACTAGCAAATCACTTGGCGCTTTCACTGCTTCGCCTCCAGATGTTGATTTTTTGCAACTGGTGTTGATAATCAATAAAGCAATCAATAAGGTGTTTTTTAGTAAGGTCATATTACTTAACTTTTAATTTTTGAAACCAAGCTAAACCATCAGCTCCAATATTTCTAAGTGTTAGTTGCGTATCTGAAATGGATAAAATTTCATAAGTAGTTCCGCCAGTTCCAAAATTTACAATCCCATTTCCAGGTACGTGAAACTGAATTTGAGTGGATACATCAGCAGTTGAACCAGAGTTGGCATTTGAGAAGATCAATTTTTTAGTTCCCCCTGGATCTAAAGGGTAAGCACCATCTGGCCCACTAAAACCATAAAACGCAGTTGAAGCGGCGGTCATAGAGGTGGCTCCTTTATTGTCTACGGTCATAGAGATATTGTTATTCGCATCAGCTGTAAAAGTGATTTCGTCATCATACAACTCTGGCGATCTTGAATTTGCCGTAGCTGAATAATCTTTTGAATAAAACAAAGCGGGGTCAACGCTAACACCAACGTGTCCTATTGCCTCTTTATCAGTTACCCAAACTTTTGAAGCTCCTCCGGTTAAACGGGCTACAATATCAGCGGGGATTTCAAAAGCCACATAAACTTTTACTTTTTTGCTAATTACTGATGTTACGCCACCGGTTCCAATTGCACTTGCGGTAATGGTGTAGTCAAAAGTTCCCGGAACGCTATATTTATAGTTAATCATGCCGGACGGAACTAACATTACGGTTCCGTCGCCAAAATCAATTT
>DASSWV010000480.1:0-4751 GCA_035704545.1 Pelobium sp. | reverse complement strand
TGCCGATGCCGCTAAAGGATCCGACTATTTAGGAAGTTTTGCCGTCCCTGTTGAAGTTACGCCGTTTGGCAAGGAAATCACCATTGCGCAACTAAAAGCATTACAGTGCGAGCCAAAACTGCGTTACAAGGATGATGAATTGGTGATTACTGATAACCAAAATTACATTGTAGACTGTAAATTTGAGAAAATAGAGAATCCTGCTAAATTATCTCAACAGATAAACGCAATACCTGGTGTAGTTGAAAACGGCTTGTTTCCAGACATGGCGAATGTGATTATCAGCGAAGACGGAAAAGGAAGCACTCTTAAAATTGACTAGAGTCCTTTTTCCCTTGTTTTTAAATGCTCAGCTGTCAAGTTTAAATAGGCAACGCTACTTAAATCGGACTGGTGATGGTAACTGACTTTCGAAATACTGCTATAGTCAATTCTTAGGTTAAACACTTTCTCTAAAGGGAAATCTAAAACATAAGCAATAACGGAACGAATGATGCCAGCATGGGTGATGATTACGGTATTCTCCGAATGATTACGAGCAACAATTTCTTCATAAAAATCAATTGCTCTTTCATATAAATCCAAAAAACATTCGCCTTTTTTAACTTTATGGTTTACAAAATCTGCGTTCCAAAGGTTTAACTCCTTCGCAGGGATTTCATTCCATTCTTTCATTTCCCAAGTCCCAAAATTAAAATCAGAAATTCGTTGGTCTGTAACATGATTATCGTTGCTTAAATGGCTCGCCAATTTGGTGCATCTTCTTAATGGACTACTGTGATAAGTTGTGTTTTCGTCAAGCTGTAATCGCTCTTTTACCCAGTCAAATTGAACTGTAAAATTTTCTTCCAAAGGCATTTCAGATTGTCCATAGCACAGCTTGTTTGGGTTATAAACTTCCGGATGTCGGATCAGATAAATATTACGGTCGATCATTATTAACGTGATACTATTAAATTAACATTCGAGGATTCGGAGTTTTTTTTTCCGCCCATTTTATTTATTAAATACACTAAGTTACTTTTCGTGTTCCTGCGTTTATATTTTCCTTCTTCCAAATTTAGATGCTGTTTGATCTTTTTGAACCGCCTTTCTATTTTAACCCGATAATAGGAGACAGCAAAATTTCAAATATTTTAATTCAATTCCTAAAATCGCTAGCCACTAAAAACTAAGAGTGGATAGGTGTGGTTTCAAAAATTTCATTTAATTATAGATCTGTTTTTTTTAAACCTATAAATCATCAACCAATAGCTATTTTAAACGCATACTTCCTATTAATCCTGAACTTTTTACCTGCCAAATTATATTTTTACTATAACTTTAACTAACTTTTTATGTGATACTTATGTTTTTTATTTAAACTTTTTATTTACAACAGAGTACTGATGAAATGCCAGATGAAAATAACCTGACAGAATAATATTTTGCATAAGGGATTAAAATAATTTAAAATACTGTATATAAGTATATTAAATAATATTATTTAAATAATTAGTTATATCTTTTGTAAGTCGCCATAAATTCTGCCCTCATGCTTTTAAAATTCTCAACAACTGATTTTATAAATGTTTCGTCAATAATTTCGAACACACCATCTACTCCGTTTAAGATGTCCATTTCTGCAAGTTTATAGGTCTGCTCAATTGAGCCTTGCTCAAATTTGATGATGTATTTATTGTTCATGGAAAATATGGTAATCTTACATTCTGGATGTGGAAGCTCTGCAACAACTCTCATAATTATTGTATTATTTATATTTTAAAATACACTAAGCCTGTTTTGTGCTATTTAAAAAAGCAGGCTATTGGTTCACGCTTTTATTAAATTCCCTTTCACTTCTACTATTGAAAACCTTGCGAAAAGTTCTTCGCTGTACCAGTTTTCATCGCGAGTGAGTTTTACTACCTTGGCGTGTTCTTCATCTTTATAGGCAAACTTAACCACGTCTTCAACGCTGTCCCAAATAGAGAAAGTTGCCTGCATAAAAAAAGGAGCTTCGCCAATTCCGGTGGAGCTGATAAAGCCTTTAGTTTTGTTCATTATTGACGCTATTGGAGGGACATTTTTCCAGAAATTTTTTAGTCGGCTTGGGCGTACAGTAGCCCTTGTAAGTACAGCGACTTTCCCTTCGGGCTGTTTGTTTTTTGGATTTCCGAAAGGTTCTTTTCCGCTCCATTTCCCGTGAGAAGATATTGGATTTAAAACTATGTGAGATTGTTCGTGGCAGAAAATTTTCCACCATTTGGCAACAAATGAATCTTTGTGAAAATTCTCAAAGTCGGCTTTGTTTTGCCAAACTGCTAATAATCCCCATTGTTGAAAATCTGGATTGATATCGAAAGTTCCATTTTTGCCACAACCTACAAGCTTCCAAAAGGTACAGCCTGTGGTAAAGTAAAGCGGTAAACGATGAACCGCCATCGCAATAAAAGCAAATGGTATAAGTAGTTTAGAGTACCTAACTAAAGTAATAGAGACCAGCATTAAAGCTAATTTCGTTAATTTAATGCGATGCTTTAGATATGGTGGATAAATAGCTAAATGTGGATATGTTTAATGCTGAATACCTAATTGCCATTACAAATCGCATTAACGATAGGAGCGGCAGCTTTTTTTGTTAATGTGACCCATCCGCAGGTTTAAACAAAAAAACTATAGCGGATAGCGTGTTAAAATGCCCAAACCAAACAAATAGTTTAAAGCCCAGTGTTATTCCTGAACATTTTTATCGCTATTGCCAATAAGATGATGCCAAATGCTTTTCTAAGAATATGTAAGCCTGTTGGTCCAAAAAGTTTTTCGATCCACAGGGAGTTTTTTAAAACGGCGTAAACAAAAATCATGTTCACAAATATCCCGATGATAATATTTACTGTTGCATACTCTGCTTTTAAAGATAATAGGGTAGTCATGGTGCCTGCGCCAGCAATCAGCGGAAACGCAAGCGGAACGATGGAAATAGTTTCAGGTATTTCTTCTTTGAAAAAGTTGATGCCCAACACCATTTCCATAGCAATGATAAAGATAACGATGGAGCCCGCAATGGCAAACGAGGAAACATCTAAACCGATGATTTGCAAAAGCGCTTCGCCTAAGAACAAAAAAATCAACATTAATAACAATGACACCAATGTTGCTTTTTCTGATTGTATATGTCCGCCCGCTTTACGCCTTAAATCAATAATTAACGGAATTGAACCCAAAATATCAATGATGGCAAAAAGCACCATTGTAACGGAAAGAATTTCTTTAAAGTTTAGTTGATCAACCATTTTTAATTTTTTGTTAGCCTAATTTTGTGGCCTTAAGCCAAGCATTCGCCATCAATTTTGCGCCGGGTAAACTTGGGTGAACGCCATCGCCGGTCCAGTAGCTTCCAGGGGCGTTTTTTACAGCTTCGTCAAACACAGCTTGGTACGGAATAAAAACAGCGTTAAACTCTTTTGCAATCTTTTTGGCCGCATACCTGTATTCGTCAAATTCGGGATACCAAGTTTCATCCACGGCTTTTATATTTTTTAAGGCGAAAGGCTCGCCAATTACCAGTTTTATTTCGGGAAGTTTTTTTAATGTTCTTTCAAGCAATGCTCTAAAATCATTTTCGTAGGTGCCAACGGTGCCGTTGTATTTACCGTTGTGTTTATGCCAATAATCGTTTACACCTATAAGAACGCTTAACAAAGTTGGTTTTAAATTTAAACAATCATCCTCCCAACGGTCTGCAAGCTGATATACTTTATTCCCACTGATCCCTTTGTTATAAATCTGAAGTTTTTTTGATGCATGGTCTGTTAATAATGTGGCCGCAGTGTGCAAGGCATAACCATATCCTAAATTATCTATGGTGTTATAGCTTAAGTTTGCTTTTTTTCTGCCTGCATCCGTAATAGAATCTCCTTGGAAAAGAATGATTTCATCTGCACTTAACTTCATCTTACTTGTACTTTCTGGAATGGTGGCACTTACAATTTGCGGTAAACCTACAGCAAGTGAGGTGGTGAGTGCCGTGGTTTTTAAAAAATCTCTACGCTTTATCATTTTATATTTTTGATGGTTGCTTTAAATTTATTACTTAAAAACAGTAATCGCAATAATTAGAGATTTTATTTTCAAAGCACTTAAATCAGCTTTAAACTGCTAAAAAAGTCTTTAGGCTTTACAGGTAAAAGTCTGTTACTTGCCACTATACCGTATTTCCAATATAATTTTAATGTAAATAACAGATTTTTTGTAGCGTATTGGAAAGTTATCTCGTTAATAGGGGTAGAACGCAAAAGATAAAACATGGAAAATTTAAAATTAAAACTTATGAACAGCTTAAAAAAAAGAAACATTGGCCTATTGGCTGTTTTACTGGCAGTGTTTTCACTAACATCTTGCTTAAAAGATAACGATAACAACGCTGTACCTAATTACTCTTGGTTATCTGTAATTAACGCTTCGCCAAACTTGGAGAAGTTTGATTTTGTAATAGACAATAAATTGGTGAACGAAGATTCATTTGATTTTACTGAACGTTTGCCTTATTTCAGTATTTTTTCTGGCCCACGCAGAATTGCAATTTATAAAGATGAGACTAACGACACTTTGAGAACAGGAACTTTGGTTGCGCAATTTGGTAAAGCTTACTCGTTATATGTGGTAGGAGAAGCTCCAAATCACGAATTTTTAACAATTACGGATTCCTTAACAACTCCAGCGACTGGAAAAGCACACGTTAGGTTTTTGAATTTAAGTGTGAATGCTCC
>DASSWV010000063.1:0-5540 GCA_035704545.1 Pelobium sp. | reverse complement strand
CAATTTTAAGAACGGGTAAAACAGTAGCCGTTGTTGGATCTGGCCCTGCGGGTATGGCTGCTGCGGCACAATTAAATAAGGTTGGGCATGAAGTAACCGTTTACGAAAGAGACGATTACGCAGGCGGACTTTTAAGATACGGTATTCCGGACTTTAAATTGGACAAAGCCGTGGTTGAACGCAGAGTGAATATCATGAAAGAAAGTGGTATCAACTTTAAGTTCAATACTGAAGTTGGGAAAGATGTTTCCGCTAAAGAATTAGTTGATAGTTTTGATGCCGTTATCTTAGCCGGAGGATCTACCATTCCTCGTGATTTACCTATTCCAGGTCGTCAGTATAAAGGCGTTTATTTTGCGATGGAATTTCTGAAACAATCAAACAAAAGAGTAGCAAATGTAGCTTTTAATGAGGAAGAAATTTCTGCAAAAGACAAAAATGTAGTGGTGATCGGAGGTGGCGATACAGGTTCTGATTGTGTGGGTACTTCAAACAGACAGGGAGCAAAATCTGTTACTCAGTTTGAATTGATGTTTCAGCCACCAAAAGAAAGAACCATCAACATGCCTTGGCCGCAATATCCAATGTTGCTTAAAACCACCAGTTCTCATGAAGAAGGTTGCGAAAGATTTTGGGCAATTAATACCAAAGAGTTTATTGGTGATGCCGACGGTAACCTAACTGGTCTTAGAATTAGTGAAGTTGAATGGGAAAAAGACTTTTTAGGCAGACCTACTAAGTTTACAGAAATTGCCGGTACTGAAAAAGTGATTCCTTGTGAGCGTGTTTTCTTAGCAATGGGATTTTTGAATCCACAGTATGAAGGAATGCTGGAGCAGTTAGGTGTTAAACTTGACGGACGAAAAAACGTTGATGCAGTAGAAGGTAAATACAAAACTAGTGTTGATAAAGTTTTTGCTGCAGGTGATATGCGTAGAGGCCAATCATTGGTTGTTTGGGCAATATCAGAAGGCAGAGAGGCCGCTCGTAAAGTAGATGAATATTTAATGGGGCATTCTTCTTTGGAAAGTAAAGACGCTATTAATTTATTTGAGGACGTAGTTTAATCGCATTTTTTTAACATTACAAAATGTGAAAAAGCTTGAATCGGAAGTACACTTCCCCAAAAAACATATTTTATTAAAAAAGCCCGCTCATTATTGTGGGCTTTTTTTTGACAGTTACAAGTATTCAAAACGCTAAAGAACTGTCTCTGCTTTAGTTTTATCTTTATAAACTACCCATAAACTTTAGTTTAATTCCGTTCTGGAAACTTTCTATGGTTTTAAATATTTCTTTCAACGTTACTTGTTCAATTTTTGTAAGTGAACTTAAAGCAACATAATTGGTTGGTTCTGCATTGTTATCGATGATGTTTTGCGCCTGACGTTTCAAACGTAAACTCATCAAATAATAATAAGATTGCATTAATTCGTGAAACTGTGTGTTGCTAAAAACGCCTAGTTTGTTCAAAGCTTTCAACCTTTCTCCAGTATTTTCTTTTTGAAAGATTTTGTTTTGAAGTGCATAAACCCGCACTAAATCCACAATGGGCGTCATCGCTCTTTTAATGTCGAAAACCTGTTTTTCTTCAATTTTTTGTGTTCTTATATTGTTGAAAAAAGTTAAAGGTGGCTCGTACTGTAATGCGTTTTTCGCCATGTACACAAAAAACTTTTCCATCGGTCGGTTTAGCTCTTCATTAACAAATTCCCGCAATTGATCTATAATAGATAAATCACCATAAATGGCTCTGCAATCAAAAAATGTTGAGAATTTAATGGTGGTTTCTGGTAGGGCATCTTCAATCCATTCTTTATAATTACGTTTCCAATGAGATAGGGAATGTGTCCATTTTGGGTTTTTAGCCATAAAATCACCGGTACAATACTCAAACCCAATTTCGTTTAGCTTATCAGAAACACGGGTGGCAAAATCTAGGAAATAAGTCCGTACCAGTTCACGCTGTTCATTAGCTTTGTCTTCGTAAATAATTGCATTGTCCTGATCCGTTTTTAACGTTTGTTCTTTCCGGCCTTCGCTTCCTAAAACTATAAAAACGAATTTAGCGGGCGCAGGACCAATCTCTTTAATGGTTTCCTCAATAACTTTATTTGAAATGGTATCTGCAATGGTAGTAATTACTTGGTTTACTATTTCGGCATTTACGCCACGCCCCAACAGTTGCGATACAATACCCGGGACTTTTTTCCACTTAGCCTTTAACTCTTTAGTGCTTAAAGCCGATTTTACCGATTGTATAAATACCAAAGGGGATTGTGCTTGTTCGCTCAACAGCCGGTTTCTACTTAAAAAACCTTCAAATTCGCCATTGTTTTCTATCAAAAGATACCTACTCTTAGTGGTGAACATTAGTAAGATGGCTTCGTAAATATATGCGTCTTTAGAAATGGAGATGATTTTTGTATCCATCACATCTTCAATAGGGTTATTCGCATCAAGCTTTTGCGCAATTACCCGGTCGCGTAAAGTAATATCCGTAACAAAACCTATAATTTTATTTTCGTTGTTACTGATAAATAAACAGCTGATTTTTTGTTGAGACATTTTAATCGCACACTCAAAAATTGGGGTTTTTTGGTTACAGATAGTTAAAGCTTGGTAATTGATGCCCTCAATTTTACGCGAGTACATTTGCTCGGATGCAATATAGCTTTCTTCAAAAAGTGCTGGTTTTTTGTAGAAATGTGCAAACTCTTCATTCAGCATCCGTTTGCCAAAGTCATCCGTAAAAAACTGAAAAAAGCTCTCGTAGGCGTTGCAAAGTTCCCTAAAATGTTTTCTTGGGAGTATAAAGACTAAAGTGTTCTTTTTTGCGATTACTGTTTTTAGAGCTTTCTTTTTATTAAGCAATACGGAGATTCCGCCAAATAAAACTCCGCTATTTAGGGTTTCTAAATCTCTTTTGCTGTGGTTGCTATCGTAAAAAAAAGATTCATACTCGCCTTCCACTATCAAATCTACACCTTTCATTTTGGTAATGTCTTGGTGGTAAACCAACTTATCTTTAGGGTAGCGAACCTCTTCTAACACTTCTGTAACACTATGTAATATTTCTAAAGGCAAGGTGTTAAAAGGAGGAGTTTTCTGTAAAAAATCGAGCTTATTTTCCATAATAGTAGATGGCTATAGAAATGAGTAGAACTATAATTAAAGCTATAAAGTACAGCTTTGGAGTTTCGGTTGTTGCGAATTTATCTTTTTTAATCGCTTTGGATTGGTTTTCAATTATTGAAGGCGTAACTTCTCCTTTTTGCAACAAATGGAAAAATATTTCTGCGGTAAGTTCTGCATCTGCAAGGGCATTGTGAAGGTTCTTTGGTCGTTTTTTAAATAAGGTTTTATAAAAAACGTTTAGCTTTAAGAATTTAAATGCTGGGTTTTTTACATAAGATGCACTTGCTTTAAGGGTGCAAAATAAATCGCATTCTGCCATCGGGTTTGGCAATTGTAACCGATGATATTCTGCGCCTACCATGCAAAAATCCAACTCGGCAAAATGAGCAATAATTAAAGGTTGATAAGCCGAAATATCGTTAGAAAAGTCTTTGAATATTTTCAATCTATCCTCGCCTTTTTCTCGCAAAAAATCTAAAGTTATCTGGTGTATTTTTGTGGATGCTTTGGTGATTTTAAAATCGGCAGGCTTTAAATAATGATTTTCTTTTTTTACCAGTTCGCCCTTACTGTTGTAGATAAGCCACGCAATTTGTAAAACATGTGGCCAATTGTTTTTGGTTTGGTAAGGTGCGTCCCATTTTTTTGGTAAGCCCGAGGTTTCTGTATCGATAACTAAAAAGTAATCTTGCAAGTCAATAAAGTGTAAATTATAAAAGCATTAATGTATAGTTTTTTCTTTTGTATTTGAAATATTTAAGGATAATAATTTCCTTGTTTTTAGTAAAACCAAGCACTCAGGTCCTTTTATAAGTTATTTTCTTTCAGCCCATATCTCATGGATGGGGTTGCCTTTGCTAGATAAACCTTTATGGTGCCACTTGCCATCAACTAAGTCATAATCAAATTGTAAGCTAGCGCCTACTCGGGTGTTGTCTTTAGAAAAGAATTCAATGTTTTCTGTATATTTTTTGTCAATAGTTGTATAAGTTCCGCCTCCAGTTCCCATAAACTCTTTTGTTTCTGTGTGATAGGCTATCCATTGAAAACGCTTTCCAGACATAATTTTCATGGTTTTCCGTGGTGTATCGGTATTCCTTAACTGTTCTTTTCCGTCTGTAACTCTGCCTGCCATTAACCATGCACCTTGTAACTTTCCGGGTGTGCCGTTATCAATCCGTTCAAACTGCATTCTATGATCAACAAATTTGAAAGTAGAATCGGTAATGTTTACTTCAAAACTGATTTTCTTGCCCACGAGTTCGGGTTCGTCGGTGTGGAATTCTATTGTTTGTTTAAGCGTATTACCTTTCAATTCCCAACTACCACCACTGGTGCTTATAAACTTACCCGTTATCGCTTCATAGGTTGAAAGTGCATGGTAACCGTCAGAAAAAATGATTACGCTTTTAAGTTTAACTCCGGTTTCAGAAGTATGATCTCTTTCCCAAGCACCAATTAGGTTTTGCGCTTTAAGACCAAAAGATACTAATGTTAAGATAAGTAAAGCCAATATTCTATTCATGTTTTTTGTATTAAGTTGAACGTTATCAAGTTGGAATTGTTTTAAAATACCCTTCTAAATCCCATCACTTTCCGTTGGTAATAAGCACTCAGCACACTTATGCCAACACCGTTCATTTTTCCAGCGCTGGCATGTATAAAACTTACGGGACTGCCTTTTGCGGAAACCACAATCCCAATTTGATAAACCGCTCTTTTAACACTGTCTTCCTTCGCAAATAAAACAATGTCACCTTCCGAAACGTCTTCAGGGCTTACCTGTTGGCCAATAGTGATAAAGGCTGGGGCATATTTAGGCACTTTAATATCAAAATGACTAAAAATGTAGTTCACGAAACCAGAATTGCTAAAACCCATTTCTGGTGTGTTAGCATAAGCGTACGGTTTGCCAATTAATGTTTTGGCGTAATTCACAAGCTCTGTTGCTTTTGCGTTAATAGTTGCGCTAACTTTTACAATTGGTTGTGCTGGCGGTGCTATGCTGTCCGGTTGTGTAGTAACAACTAAGCTATCCGGTTTATTTGCCAATAAAGTATCCTTCGTTTTATTGGTATCAGGCTTATTGGTGTCGCGTTGAACAATAATATACCTCACACCTGTGTCAATCAAGCTTCTATTTGCTTTGATGATGTTGCTTCTGTTTGGTACATAATCGCAAGCTCGCACAACAAAAAACAAAATTCCAACAATAAATAATCTGAATAAATTTTTCTTCATCAAAATCAAATCAACAGCTTTTTTAGGCTTTGGTTTTAAAAATACGAAGCTTCTACTAATAAACAGTATCAAATTTCTAATTTTGTCCCGTAGCACCTAAAAATTTTTATCTTTGCCCATGCAAGAGAAAATCCTTATCCTCGATTTTGGTTCGCAGTACA
>DASSWV010000363.1:0-3585 GCA_035704545.1 Pelobium sp. | reverse complement strand
TACGAGTCGGAATCACATCATCTAAATCAAAAGGAGGATATTTTCCACCCCAAGCGTTAAAATCCCAATCAACAATTACTTTCTTTTGCTCGGCACCTGGGTTTACTAAAAAAGCAGGACCATGATCTCGGCACCAAGCATCGTTACTGGGGTTAAAATAAAATTCAACCTGGTTTAAATCAGTACCAGCTTCTTGGATATGTTTCAATGCAAAAGCTTTCATTTCCTCGTCACGAACGTTGATACGAACTTTTTCACTCAACGCTAGGTATTTTATAAACTCCGCATATTTCGGATAAATAGCGTTTATTTTCCCCGGCCAACTTTCTTCTTTGTGTGGCCAAGTAAGCCAAGTAGCTTCATGCTTTGCCCATTCGGGTGGGAAGGAGTAGCCGGTAGGAATATTTTTGTCAATGGTCAATCGTCGATGGTCCATAGTTATAGCGTGTTTCTTAATGCGGTTATCTTCTTTGATAAGATTTCAATATCCTCATACAATTCTTTAAATTTTTCTTCATTGATGTAATCCCTCTTCCTTGCTAAGAATATACAAGAAATAACTTCTATTCCCGAGCGTAAAGCATATCCTAGAAAGTTTTTAAAAACAGCATTAGTTTGCCCTTTACAACCCTCAGCAATGTTTAATACGATGGAATCTGCTGCTCTTCTAATTTGGGGAGTCAAAATAAATTGTTCGTCTTTTGGAAAATGATCTTTAGTCATCAACAATACTTTGTAGTTGACATCCATGGCATCATGCCACACTTTTAAACTTTCAAATTTGAATGCCATAAATATGAATTAAGTATGCTCATTTCAACCATTAATGTTGTCCGTCCAGGCTATTGACCATCGACCATGAACTATAAACTAACCCTCATCAATAAAACGTTTCACAATCTGCCCGTAAGAATCAATTCTCCTGTCTCTTAAAAACGGCCAGTGCACACGGTAACTATCGGTTTTACCTAAATCAACTTCCTGAACGTGAACTTCCTCATCGTCTACAGAACCTTTGTACAATAATCTCCCGAAAGGGTTTGCAATGAAAGAACCGCCCCAAAATTTAACGCCAGCCTCTTCTCCTACCCTATTTACGCCCACCACGTGGACGCCGTTAGCAATAGCGTGAGAACTTTGTATGGTTTGCCAAGCATTATGCTGTTCATCGTTAGTTTCCTGATCTTGCGTAATTGACCAACCAATTGCGGTAGGATAAAACAAAATTTCTGCACCCATTAAGCTAGTTAATCTGGCGGCTTCCGGATACCATTGATCCCAACAAATTAAAACACCGATAGTAGCGAATTTTGTTTTGAAAACTTTATATCCTAAATCGCCGGGCGTAAAGTAGAACTTCTCGTAAAAGCCGGGATCATCTGGGATGTGCATTTTGCGGTACTTTCCTAAGTAAGAGCCATCAGCATCTAAAACCGCAGTAGTATTATGATAGATTCCTTCGGTACGTTTTTCAAAAAGTGAGGCAATAATCACTACACCTAATTCGCTAGCAAGTTGTTGTAGAACGTCTGTAGATGGCCCTGGAACGGCTTCAGCCAAAGCGAAATTATCGTAATTTTCTTCATCGCAAAAATACAACGAAGTAAAAAGCTCTTGCAAACAGATGATCTGCGCACCTTGTTCGGCCGCTTGTCTAATCCTGATGGATGCTTTTTCTAAATTATCTTCTTTATGTGGCGAGCAAGACATCTGCACCAAACCTAGCTTCACGTTTTTCTTCATGGGTATCGTCTTAATTATTTCTGCAAAAATAAGAAATTGTAGTGGATATGTTCATTTACAATTGTCGCGTATTTGTTTTAATAAAAAACTATTTTCGGTATAAAGCACTATTTTTTTGGAAATATGATTTACCCTGCTAAATTTGGAGAAAGAGGAGAACCAAAAAAACCGATTTTAACCCTCTCTATATATTTTTTATGGAATTTTTACAAACAAATTTAATTTATTTTATACCAATATTAGGTCTTATTGGTATTGTGGTAATGGCTTTCAAATCCATATGGGTTAGCAAACAAGATGCAGGTGATGCAAAAATGCAGGAACTTGCCGGTTACATTGCCGACGGTGCAATGGCTTTTTTAAAAGCAGAATGGAAGGTTTTAAGCATTTTCGTACTTTTTGCTTCTGCTATATTGGCCTACTCGGGCTCAATTCACGAAGTTAATGGCAAAGAAATTCACTCCAGCTGGATTATCTCCATCGCCTTTATTATTGGTGCTGTATTATCGGCTTTAGCTGGATATATTGGCATGCGGGCTGCAACAAAAGCCAACGTAAGAACTACTCAAGCTGCCCGTACCAGTTTAAAACAAGCATTAAAAGTTTCCTTTACTGGCGGAACAGTGATGGGTTTAGGTGTTGCTGGTTTGGCAATCTTAGGTTTGGGAGGGTTATTTATTGCGTTTCTTTCTTATTTTTCTGATTTAGGTGCGGATACTGTGAAAACCTCCATTGAAGTATTAACCGGATTTTCTTTAGGAGCTGAATCAATTGCGCTATTCGCCCGTGTGGGTGGCGGTATTTATACCAAAGCAGCCGATGTAGGTGCGGATCTAGTAGGAAAAGTAGAAGCCGGGATTCCGGAAGACGATGTTAGAAATCCGGCAACCATCGCCGATAACGTGGGCGATAACGTTGGAGATGTAGCCGGGATGGGTGCCGATTTATTTGGATCTTACGTTGCCACGATTTTGGCAACCATGGTATTGGGACAAGAAATTGTTGCGGTAGATAATTTTGGTGGAATGTCACCAATTTTATTACCAATGGTAATTTGTGGTTTAGGAATTTTATTCTCGATAGTAGGAACTTGGTTTGTTACGATTAAGGATGAAAACTCGAACGTACAAAACGCTCTCAATTTAGGAAACTGGTCATCTATTGCCATTACAGCTATAGCATCATTTTTTGTAGTGAAATGGATGCTGCCAGATGTTTTGATATTGCGGGGTTACGAGTTCACCAGTATGGATGTTTTTTACGCAATCATTGTGGGTTTGGTAGTAGGAACAATTATGAGTTTAATTACCGAATATTATACGGCGATGGGCAAAAAACCTGTCGATTCAATTGTTCAACAATCTTCAACTGGGCATGCAACTAATATCATTTCAGGTTTAGCCGTAGGGATGAAATCTACGGTAGTCCCTATTTTAACTTTGGCGGCCGGTATCATTGTATCTTACAGTTTCGCTGGTTTATACGGAGTTGCCATCGCTGCAGCCGGAATGATGGCCACTACAGCTATGCAATTAGCTATTGATGCTTTCGGACCTATTGCCGATAATGCAGGAGGAATTGCAGAAATGAGTCAGCTACCCCCAGAAGTTCGTGAACGTACCGATAATTTAGATGCTGTGGGCAATACTACCGCTGCAACCGGAAAAGGTTTTGCTATTGCTTCTGCAGCTTTAACCTCTTTGGCTTTATTTGCCGCCTTTGTGGGTGTAGCGGGAATCTCTGCAATTGATATTTACAAAGCTCCGGTTTTGGCTGCTTTATTTGTTGGTGGGATGATTCCTTTCATATTTTCAGCTTTATGTATCCAAGCTGTGGGAAGAG
>DASSWV010000344.1:0-2491 GCA_035704545.1 Pelobium sp. | reverse complement strand
TTTAACTCGGTTTCGGCCTGTGGCTGATGTTTTGAAAAATAATCTACAAAAGCGTTATAGCGGTCTTTTTTTAGCATATTTAGTTATGATATAAAGCTATCGTTTTTTATAGAATTTGTCATCAAACCATTTTGCTGGATTGTTAATGATATAATGAGAGATGTTCTGATACGCTCTTTCATCTCTGATAATGTGTTCGTAATAATTGCGCTGCCACAACTTTCCCATTGTCTCGTTTTTTGACTTGAAGAATTCTAAACAAGCATTTGAGACGAGTGATTTATATGCGCCGACGATATCAGGAATGCTGATCGGTTTAGCTGTCGTCGTCGGGGCGGGGCTCGCCCCTGCCCTTACTCGCTCTGTAAAACTATCTTGCTCCGCAAAATCTAGATGATTTGTTTGGGCAACCGCGAGGGTTGCCCCGACATTGATGACATCTTTTAAAACAATTATTCCATGCATATGATTCGGCATAATCTGAAATACATCTAATTCAAAACAATCAAATCTTTCTGCAAGCTTAATCCATTCATTGTAAGCAATTTCTCCAAGCTCATTCAACATCATTCCCTCTTTCTCAACATAGCCAAACCTACAAGCCATTTTCTCGCAACAGATTGTAATGAAATAAGCTCCCGCCCTAGAATAATCATATCCTTTTAAACGGATCGACCTGCGATGATGAATTCTCGGATCGTATTTCATTGTCAAAACCTTAAACTCTTAAATGTAAAGATTTTCTCGAAAAACACCCAAAACTAAAATAACAAACAAACGCTAAAATACCCGAGAATAGATAAAAGTAAATCACTAAACCTTTACCATGCTATCCAGCTCTTTCTTTAAAAAAACGCCCGTAAAACTCTCTTCCACTTTAGCCAAGCCTTTAGGTGTACCTGCATAAACAATATTTCCGCCACCAGAACCACCTTCTGGCCCTAAATCAATCACATAATCAGCAACTTTGATCACATCCAAATTATGCTCAATCACCAAAACTGTGTTTCCCTTATCCACCAACATATTCAACACGCCTAAAAGCACATTGATATCTTCAAAATGTAAACCTGTTGTTGGTTCATCTAAAATATAGAAAGTGTTTCCGGTATCTTTTTTAGAAAGCTCAGTTGCTAGTTTCACCCTTTGCGCTTCCCCGCCAGATAAAGTTGTAGAAGACTGACCCAAAGTGATATATCCCAAACCAACGTCTTTTAAGGTTCTTATTTTTCGATAGATGGACGGAATATTCTCAAAGAACATGCAAGCATCTTCAATGCTCATATCCAGCACATCAGAAATTGATTTTCCTCTAAAACGTACCTCCAAAGTTTCGCGGTTATAGCGCTTGCCCCCACAAGCTTCGCAAGGAACTTGTACATCTGGCAAAAAGTTCATCTCAATTACCTTCATTCCACCACCTTGGCAAGTTTCGCAACGTCCGCCTTTTACGTTGAAAGAGAAACGGCCGGGTTTGTAGCCTCTAATTTGCGCCTCTGGCAAGGCTACAAACAGATTACGGATATCCGAAAAAACACCTGTATAAGTGGATGGATTTGAGCGTGGCGTACGCCCGATTGGGGTTTGGTCAATCTCAATGACTTTATCAATATGCTCTAAACCTTTGATCTCTTTAAAAGGCATCGGCGTTTTCTTCGCTCTAAAAAAGTGCTTGTTTAAAACCGGATAAAGCGTTTCGCCAATCAAGGTTGATTTCCCGCTTCCCGAAACGCCTGTAACACAGATGAATTGACCTAAAGGAAAATCGACACTCACATTTTTCAGATTATTTCCCGATGCTTTTTTCAATGATAAAACATGCCCATTGCCTTCTCTGGTCTTCTCTGGAATAGAAATTTCACGCTCGCCGTTAAGATAAGAAGCTGTCAAGGTGTTTGATGCCAAAAGTTCTGCCGCAGTTCCCTGTGCTACTACTTGTCCGCCTTTTACCCCCGCCGCAGGCCCCATATCTATCACATAATCGGCTTCCAAAATCATATCCTTGTCATGCTCCACCACTAAAACGGTGTTGCTTAAATCGCGAAGGTTTTTTAATGCTTTAATTAAACGATCGTTATCTCTTTGGTGTAAACCGATGGACGGCTCATCCAAAATATACATTACGTTCATCAATTGAGAACCAATTTGTGTGGCCAAACGAATACGCTGTGCTTCGCCACCAGAAAGTGTTCTAGCTGTTCTGTCCAGGTTCAGGTAAACCAACCCAACATCCAACAAAAACCCAATTCTTGAGCGGATTTCTTTCAGTATTTCTTTGGCGATTACATTCTGGCGTTCGCTTAATCGATCCTCTAAACCGTCAAACCATTTTTGTAACGTACTGATGTCCATCGAAGCCAATTCGAAAATATTTTTCTCGTCGACTTTAAAATGTAACGACTCTTTTTTAAGCCTTGCTCCTTCACATAATGGGCATTTCTTCAATACCCTAAAAGCTTCCAAATCAAGATTACTGGTACCTGCTTTTTTC
>DASSWV010000200.1:0-14455 GCA_035704545.1 Pelobium sp. | reverse complement strand
ATTCAGTTTTGGCAGTAGCATCGGTAGCAAACAAGGATTTAGACCCCTACTTTATTTATCAGGGAAACCCCGCAGTTAATGTTAGGGAGAGGTTGGTTAGTTAATTTTGAAGGATTGAATGAGTTAAGGATAGTGCTTCGACTCCGCTCAGCATGACCAAGAGAGAATTTTGAAGTAGTGATTAGTTAATTTCATTGGCTTAATAATTTTGAATGAGTGGGCTTTATTCACTTTTAATCCCGTCATTACGAAGTTACAGCGCTGGGATTAAGCATAAAGGCGCTGTGACAATCCGTTGGTTATTTGCGCAATAGCCAAGGTTTACCGCCTGCGCTTTAAAAAAAGAGTTCAATCTCCGTAGGTTACGGATTGCCACTCCGTTGCACTCCTCGTAATGACGGGAAAAAAATTTTACTTATCTCAGCTGTTCGGGATAAACCCTCACCAACCTAGCTGATATTATAGAATTGTTAAACCAACCTAACCAATAAAACAAAAAACAGAATCACCAATATCACTACAATATAAGCCAGCGGATTTGCGAAATTCAGCGTTTTACCAAACCATGAATCGGGGTTGGATACCCACAAATTTTCATTTTTTTCATCAAAATAAAAAAAGCCCTGTTTTTTATTGGAGTGGTTCTCTTGCGAAAAATTATCCATGTATGGTCTCCGTTTTTCCGTAACGTTTAATCACTTCACCTTCATAAGCCAACCATTCTTCCCAGCGCTTTTCTACATCTATCCCGGTACCGTATTTACGGGCCAAGCCAATAAACAGGGTGTAATGGTTAGCTTCAGAAATCATCAGTTCGTAATAAAATTCTGATAGCTCTTTATCATCTACATGTTCTGATAAAGTTTTAAATCTTTCGCAACTACGGGCTTCAATCATCGCGGCAAGCAACAACCTATCAACCATGCTTTCGGTACGTTTTGCTTCGCCACCACCACGTTTTAAAAACTTGATAAGCTCATTCACATAATTGTCTTTACGCTCTAAACCAAAACTATAACCACGCTTAACAATAATATCGTGAACGCGTTTAAAATGATCCATCTCCTCTTTTACCAATTCGGCCATTTCTGATACCAGTTCTGGAATTTGCGGATTCTGGATAATTAAAGTAATGGCATTGGTGGCCGCTTTCTGTTCGCAATAAGCATGGTCGGTCAGTAGCTCTTCAATATTGCTTTCTACCACATTTTTCACCCAAAACGGATCGGTGGGCAGTTGCAGCTTAAACATGGTTTTCTCGCTCATGGTGCAAAAGTAAGGAATTTGTTTGAAGGTTTTAACCACAGGAGCACGTAGAGTAAGATGAAAAATACTAATGCTCCAGCAATGTGACCTAACTGAATAGTAAAAACCGCAGAGGACACGGAGAACACAGAGCTGTATGGAAAGTGAAAAATCTAAATGGAAATAAAACACCCAGCTCTGTGCCCTCTGCGTTCTGTGGTTAATAAAACTTCCCATCTAATCTTTGCGAAAAACTCAGTGCTTTTTGCGGTTAAATTCAATATTAATAAAGCACCCTAAATTTTATCGTATTTTCAATCTTGCGCAACTCTTTTAAAAGCACTTTATCATAGCTAGTATCTGTATCAGTAATAACATAACCAATATGTGCATTCGTCATTAAAAACTGACCTAAAATGTTAATTTCATGCTTGGCTAAAACCTTGGTTATTTTGGACATTATCCCTGGTACGTTTCTGTGGATATGAATCAGTCTGTACGAACCCGCAATTTTAGGCAATTGCAAATTAGGGAAGTTAGTGCTTCTAAAAGTGGTTCCGGTATTGATAAAATCTGCCATACGTTTGGCAATTAGTGTTTTATTATTTGGTGTTTTTGCGCTATCGAAAACCACCATGCCCATTTCTGTGCAAATTTCAAGGTTGATTTTATCTTTGCCATTACCTAAATAGCCCAAAGTTTTTAGTTTAACGGCTTTGCTCAATGTTTCATCAGAGATTTTCTCGCCATCGCCTAAAAGCAGCATCCCCACATCTTTTACATACTTTTCTTCAAAAGTGGTTTTGTGACGGATAGAAAAACCATCTTTCTTTAAATAGTCAATGCTTTCTTGAGGCACATCGCCCACTAACAAACAAAGAATCCTGTTTTTTGGATATGATATGGTTTGTGGCAGATTGCTCACATACAAAAACTCATCAAAACTTGGCGCAATATGATCTGCTTTTTCTGCAACAGTTTTACGTTCGATGTTTTCAGTGTAAGCAAAAAACTTTTTGATCATCCCAGATTCTTTCAACTGAAAATCCGAATGACCATCGCCAATGCCATAAATATCACCTTCTAAAGGCATTTGTTTCAAAAGTTTCACTTTCCCGTTTTCCTGCGAAAGTGGGTTTTCAGTATCATAGCCAATGATATTCCCATCCACATCAAACAGAAAAGTGTTGGCATAAATGTTGGCTTTTTTAATGTGATATTGTTTTACTACCGGGGTAATGAATTCTTTAAAACCACCTGAAACAATTAAAACCTGATCAGCGTGTTTTTTGAAAAAATCTTTATTGCGATGAAAAGAAGAAGAAACTTTCTTTTTCAAATGCTTAACCAGTAGTTCTAAATGTTCTTTATTTGCATTCAGCAATTTCACCCTTGCGGCCAAACTTTCGGTAAAGGAGAGTTTGCCTTCCATTGAAAGATTGGTTAGATTTTCAATTTGCTGGTAGATTTCCTCGCGGGCGGGATGATTTTTTAATGAGATTCTGGCTAATTCGTCTAGCGCTTCTACTTGGGTAAAGGTGCTGTCAAAATCTATGATAAAGTATGGTTTCAAAGCAATAGTTTTAGATTGCGAAATTGCAAAAAACCTTTCTAAAAAGCTAAATTTTTTGACTTTTAAGCCTAATTTAAAGCATTTACAATTTTGGCAATGCTTTGTTGAACAGGAATAAATTGGTAGTTCAGCAGCGTTTTTACTTTTTGATTATCGTATCGACTGACTTTATCTGCGGTATTTGCAATGGCTTTGTTAATGCCACCTTTTTTACCTAATAAATAGTTTTTTAAAGCGGTTAATCGCCATGCTAAATTCAACATCCATGGTTTTGCTAGTTTTTTTGGTCCGGCAGTTCCAAACTGTTTTGCGGTTTGTTCGAAAAGATTTTGATAAGATATATTTTCGGAATTAAGAACGAACCTTTCTTGTTTTACAGGATTATCCATTAATAAAATCATACAACGGGCCACATCTTCCACATCTACAAAACCTGTTGTGCCACGGGTATAGTAGTTTAAACCGTTTTTGATGCTTTCAAAAATTGCCCCACTGCCTTCGGTTCCAGCATCTGCGCCAATAATTACTGATGGATTTACAATAACGGCATTTAAACCCTCATTCATGCTTCTCCACACCTCCATTTCTGCCCGATATTTTGAAACAGCATAGGCATTTTTAACTTCAAATCCTTCCCAAAAACAGGTTTCATCAATTAACCCATTGGCTTTTGCATTACCCAAAGCGGCCACAGAGCTTGCGTAAACCAGTTTTTCTATTCCAAACTGAACGCATAAGTTGACCACGTTACTAGTCCCCTCTGCGTTAACCTTCAGCATTTTAGCTTTTAAAGTTTCATCGAAGGAAATTAGAGCCGCACAATGGTAAACCTTGTGAATGCCTTCGAAAGCATCTTCTAAATCAGATAAATCTAAAATATCGGCGTTAAACCATTCAATTTTGTGCGAGAAAGCAAGCAGTTTTTCTGGAACTACAGAATCCTTACGTTTTATACAACGGACTTTTTCCTCCGTCTGTAATAACTGAAAAACCAATTCGGCACCTAAAAAACCTGTTGCTCCTGTAATTAAAATCATCCGACAAAAATTCACACTCTAAAAGCGTGGCAAGCAAAGTTATAAATATTTGCGGAGCTAAATCATTGCCCTTTATTTTCATTAAATAACGTTTCAGCACAAATATGGTTTGTAACGGTTAGTTTTGAAAAACTTCGCTTAAAACTAAAAAATACTTGCTGTTTTAAAACAGCAAGCATTTGAAAATGTTTGTTTGCTTTGCCTATTTTTTCTCGGGCAATAAAATCAATTTAATGAAATTATTGTTGTTGAGGTATTTATTTGCCGTTGCTTTGGTGCTGGCATTGTTTACCTCGCTTAAAGTTTGGGTATAAGTTAATATCTTTTTAGGATCTTCATTATCCGCATAAGCATTTTGCAAATAACCTAACCAAAAGCCGTTTTCTCTTAATTGCAACTCTAATTGGCGTACTTCTTCTGCTTTAAATTTTTGAATATCATCTGCGGAAGCGCCATTATTTTGAAGTTTTTTCACTTCATCAACTGTGGCTGCAATTAATTTATCTACGTTAGCAGAAGCACAGCTGAAAGAAATACTGACGCTGTATTGTGCTTTCGGTACGTTACCATAGCTCACATTCACACGCGGACTATAAACGCCACTTTCTTTTTCTCTTAAACGCTCTAAGATTTTGATTTCCAAAATTGCTTTAAGTGCATCTAATTGTAGGTTCTCTTTGTCGGAATAATTGTAGCTCCCATGATAAACCAACGATACATTTGCCTTGTCTTCTAGGCCTTTGTAAACCTTTTTGGTAATCTCGCCCGAGAGTGGTTCAAAACCTAAATCTCTAAATGTTTCTTTATCACCAGTTGCTGGTAAACTGCCTAAATAGGTTGCAAGCAATGGTTTTATTTCTTCTGTTTTAAAATTGCCAACAAAAGTGAAAGTGAAATCGGCAGCGTTTGCAAAGCGTTTTTTATAGAAGGCAATTGCTTTATCTAAATTGATATCGCTCAGCTCTGGAATAGTGATTTGTTGCGCCCGTTTTTTATAGCTGTTTAAAACAGCCGTTGCTGTATCCTGAAAAACTGCCGCTGGTTGTGTTAAACGATTTCTTAAAACCGTTTGCATACTTTCGATTTGGGTTTTCAAAACGCTTTCATCCTTTCGTGGCTCAGTAAAATACAAATGGGCCAATTGCAAGGCAGTTTCTAAATCTTCAGGATTAGCTGAACCACTGATGCCTTCGCTGTAAGTGCCAATAAAAGGACTCACACTTGCAACCTTGCCAGTTAAAAGTTTGCCTAACTCGCTCTCGTTAAAATCTGCAATGCCAGATTCGCCCACTAATTGATCAGCCATTTGTGCCGAACGGAAGTCTTCATCAGTAGCCAAAGACGTCCCTCCTTTGCTGGTAGCAGTAAATAAAATTTGGTCATTTTTAAAATCTGTAGGTTTTAAAATTACTTTTAAACCGTTTGAAAAAGTAAGCTCTGTAACGCCAATTTCATCAATTTTTTTCTCCTTTATTATTGTTCCTGCAACAGGTTTATTTGCCATTAATGGTTTGTTAACCACATGGTCCACATAGGGTTGCACATTTTCGCCTGCGGTTTTAATCCAGTTTAAAAAGGTAGCCTCATTGGGTAGGTTTTCTTTTTCTTTTTCTGGAGCTTGGATAATGGCAATCATGTTATGGTCGGTAACAAAAGTTGATGCCAATTTATTAATTTCCTCAACAGAGATACTGCTTAAGTTTTCGGTGTAAAAATTATGGATATAATCCATACTTGGTATCGCTTGACCTTTTAAAAAGTGGTCTACGTATTTTTGTACAAAAACAGCCGATTTGGTTTTATCTTTTTCCTTAAACTGTTTATCAATCGCCGTCTGTAGGTTTATTTTTGCTCTTTCTAGTTCTGTGGCGGTAAAGCCGTATTTCTTCATCCTCACGTTTTCAGTAATTACGGCTTTAATTGCAGCTTCTAAACCTTTGGCGTCTTTAGAAACCGCAACACTGTTAAACGCATCTAAATTTACCAGGCCACCTTGAAATGAGCCATAATTGCTTTGCGCAAACACAAAAGGAGCATTGCCTTTTTGTACTATTTCTGTCAAGCGATTGCTCAACATGGTATTTATTAAATTGGTTAAAATTTTGGTTTTTAATGCTGCTTCGTTGTTTTCAACTACTTCTGCGTGTTTGTAGGTAACGGCGGCTATGTTGTACGGAAACTCTGGGTCGGTAACAATTTTTACCAATGGTTCTTTATTATCTGGGATTCCGTAGTTTTCTCTCTTTCTTTCGTTCTCCGGATTACTTAAGTCAGAGAAATTGTCTTTGATCAATTGCTCCACCTTTGCAACATCAAAATCTCCGACAGCAATGACAGCTTGTAAATTTGGACGGTACCAATCTTTATAAAACTGTTTAATAGTTTCGTACTTAAAGTTTTTAATGATATCCAACTTGCCGATGGGTAGTCTTTCTGCATATCTTGAGTTCGCCAGCAATACCGGTAATAGTTGCTTGCTCATTCTTTCCTGAGCGTTTTTGCCCCTTTGGCGGTCTTCTTCTACAATTACCCCGCGTTCTTGATCAATTTCTTTATTATCAAAAGTTACATGGCCCGCCCAATTTGCTAAAATATCGAAGCCTTTTTCAAAAACAGCGACACTATCTGTGGGCAATGGTAGCTGATAAACCGTTTGGTTAAATCCGGTATAAGCGTTTAAATCTGCACCAAATCGTACACCTGCTTTCTGCAAATAACTGATTAACTCATTTTTCGGGAAATCGCGTGTTCCGTTGAAAGCCATGTGTTCGGCAAAATGGGCCAAACCTTGTTGGTCATCGTTTTCTACAATGGAGCCCACTTTATTTACCAAATAAAGCTCTGCCCTGTTTTTGGGTTCAAGGTTTTTACGGATATAATAAGTTAAACCATTTGGAAGCGTCCCAATTATTACGTTACTGTCTTTAGGGATCGGGATGTTTGCCTTTTCTGTGGTTTGGTTGTTCACTTTGGGGCTACAGGCCAACAAAAATAACGAGATGATTACGAAGAAAGGTAAACCGGATAATTTCATATAGCAAATATTTTTATTTAGAGTCTTTGTTAATTTTTATTAAAATCAGTTGAATTTAAAAAATTATCTATAGCTTTTATAGCATTTGTTGTACGGTTATTTAAACCACCGACTTCTGTATAGCAAGCATTTAGCGCTTTTAGTTCCTTACGCCAAACATCCATAAAGTAATCTCCTCTTCCTTTAAAGTTCCTCAACGGGTCATCCTGCCAGGGCAAGTCGTTTTTTAGTAACACGTAAAAATCATAAGGATGGGCTTTTAATTTATCCAAAACTGTTTGTGGAGTTTCTTTAAAAAGCTCGTCGCACCAGATTTTTACGGTCAGAAAGGTGGTGTCACAGATTAATAAATTTTTTGTTGTTATACTTTCCACCGCTTTTTCTAAAGCAACCTGCCCGTAAAACATATTGAGTTCGTCTTGCAAGGTTGCTTCTCGTTTTAGGTTTTCGCAGTAAAACCTAGAGTATTCTGGTATCCAATTCGTTTGGTAGTGTATTGCTAGCTCCTGTGATATGGTAGATTTTCCAGAAGATTCTGGGCCTACAACAGCAATTTTGATGAGTTTTTTATTCATTGATGAGCAAATATAGCGATAACATAATTCGGCTTTTGCCCAACGCAAAAAAAATCTTACCCGAAAGGTAAGGGTAAGATTTCTAATTCATAAAATGTTTGCGCTAGTTGGTAGATGTAGGACTGGCGTTAAAACCCAAGCTGGCTTTCATGCTTAAATCCACACTTAAATTATTCTGTAAAACATAGTCCACGCGTACTCTTAAAGTCCCGCTTTTTAAATAACTGTCTAAAAACTGACTATTATCAATATCTAAAACTAAACTGTTACCTACAGTAGTAGCAATGTCATTACGTGAGGCTACCATAACCTCTTTACTTCCGTCCAAAAGATAAACTTTGATGGATTTAAAAACGCCTAATTTTTGGTTAGAAGGATTTACAGATTCAATTTTAGCAGAGCTGATCCTAACTTGACTAATTTGATCGGTATTAGAATTTGTGCCTGTAAAAATCTGATCAAAACTACTAGCCGAACTGGTTGCCGAATAGTTTTTCCCAGTGCTTTGATTTGCTGGAACAATTATAGTTGCCGTATAGGGTAAGGTTGATTTAACAATTGACTGTAATGTGGCACAGCTACTTATAAAAAGTGCAATAAAACCAATTAGTAAGATTTGCTTTTTCATTTTGTTCTTTTTAAATGAGTAGGCAAAGATTATTCCAAAAAATAATAATTTCTGTTTAGATTGATGCTACACCACAGTTGCACATTAAAGGATGAAGATTAATTATATAGATTTATAAGAAAATACACAAATATTGAAGATAATATACTGGTTATTAATTGATTATATGAAAAATCTATTAATATTCTATAAAACATAAATTACAAAAAGGGAGAATTGCACAGCTTTGAAAAGCTTTAAAACAGATCATCTAAGAAACAGTTTTTTACGCAGATAGTTTTTTTGAAGTAGCCAACGCCAACTCTATCATTTTTTCTCTAATCAAATCGTCAAACCTAAAAGAGGGGATGTAAATACTAAAGCTGGCTATTACTTTTTCGTATTTATAAATAGGTGTTGCAATACCAACAATTTGTACAGTGTCTTCAATTAATGCATAACCTTGTTTTTTGATCGCTTCAATCTGTTCAAAAAAACCAATTCTTGAAGCAGCGTTTGGCCAAATATCTTTATTGGGCAAGCCATGTTTTTTTAAATATTGTTGCAGTTCTTTATCAGTTAAAAACGCGATCAGCAGCCTTCCGGTTGATGAATCATAAGCCAATTTTTCATCAGGTGTGGTAGCCTGTATCAGTTGATTGCTCTTTTTGTTGAGTATTACTTTTCTTTTACTGTCTCTTAAAATAGCAATCAGGCAATTTTCATTAAATTCCTCTGCCACACTATCTAATATAGGCGTTGCTTTCTCTAATAAATCTTTAAAACCTAAAGTACCCTGGCTCATTTCAAACAACCTATCGCCAATCAAATATCCCTTTTCATTTTTTGCTTTTTTGAGTAAACCACGGGTTACCAATGTTTTTGTAATATTGGCACAAGTAGCCGTATTTAAGTTTAAATCATGGGCTATATTTCCCATTAATTTAGGCTTGTCAATGTCCTTAGCCACGTACTCTATAATATCAACTGCTCTATGAATAACCTGTATCATTTATTTGACTTTAATTACTAACGGAATAAATACCAACCAATATGTATATGTATCTTGTTACCAGAAAGCCTGCATTATACTTTGGTGTAAAAAATATATCCTTTTAAAAACTCCACAATATAAAGTTTTTGTTTTATAAGAAAAAGTTTGCTTGATTTGGAATGCAATTATTCTAAATTTAATGAACAATTGGCGCAATCCTTATTAACATAAGGGTGATGATTAACAAAAACTATAACAATCAATCATAATTTAATAAAATGTTTAGTTTAAAAGGAAAATCAGCAGTAGTAACCGGTGGCGGAAGTGGTATTGGAAAAGCCATTTCAATCTTGTTTGCTAAACAAGGCGCTGTTGTTCATATTATGGAACTGAATAAAGATTCAGCAGATTCCACTGTTGCCGAAATTAATGAGTTTGGTAAAGCTTATGCATACACATGTGATGTAGCCGACCAAAAGCAAGTAAAATCGCTTTTTGAAAGCATAGGTAAAATTGATATCCTAATCAACAACGCTGGCATTGCACACATTGGCAAGGCAACCGAGACAGAGGAGGCCGATTTTGAAAAAGTGTATCAGGTTAACGTAAAAGGGGCTTATAACTGCTTTTATGCCGTTTTGCCTTTAATGCAAAAGCAAGGCGGAGGAGCCATTTTAAGTACTGCTTCTATAGCGTCTTTGGTTGGGATTGCCGATAGATTCGCGTATTCTATGAGCAAAGGAGCTATTTTTTCTATGAGCATGTCTGTAGCTAGAGATTACATGGCAGATGGAATTCGCTCCAACAGCATTTCGCCGGCCAGAATCCACACTCCTTTTGTAGATGGTTTTATAGCCAAAAACTATCCAAATAACCAAGAAGAGATTTTCGATAAATTATCTAAAAGTCAGCCGATTGGCCGCATGGGAAAACCAGAAGAAGTTGCCGCCTTGGCGTTATACTTATGCTCAGACGAAGCTGGATTTATTACCGGATGTGATTACCCAATTGACGGCGGATTTATTAAACTGAATAATTAGCAATATAAACTATTGACCATGGACGATTGACCATAGACCATCATAAATATTCAAAATTCAATCATTCACTCATTCAAAATTCACTTATTCAAAAAAACATGAAACTAATTAGATACGGACAAGCAGGAAAAGAAAAAACAGGTGTAATAATTGATGGCAAAAAGTACGATACTTCAGCTTTTGGAGAGGATTACAATGAGCAGTTTTTTGAGAACGATGGCTTAAACAGATTGGCTTCTTTTGTTGAAAAAAACAAAGAAAACCTTAACCCAATAGCAGACTCGGAAAGATTAGGTGCTCCAATTGGTCGTCCTTCAAAAATAGTATGTATAGGTTTAAATTATGCAAAACATGCTAAAGAAACCAATGCACCAATACCTGCAGAACCTATTATTTTCTTTAAATCAACCACTTCTTTAGTGGGTCCAAATGATAATGTAATGTTACCAAAAGGTTCAGAAAAAACCGATTGGGAAGTAGAATTGGCTTTTGTAATTGGTAAAAAAGCAAGTTATGTTTCAAAAGAAAACGCCTTAGATTATGTAGCAGGTTATGTTTTACATAATGACATCAGCGAGCGGGCTTTTCAGCTTGAGCGTGGTGGCCAGTGGGCCAAAGGTAAAGGTTGCGATACTTTTGCGCCACTTGGGCCCTGGTTGGCAACTAAAGACGAAATTGAAAACCCAAATAATTTACGTTTATGGTTAAAAGTAAACGGTAAAACAATGCAAGACGGTAATACCGATGATTTTATTTTCAACGTTCAGCATGCTGTTTCTTACCTCAGCGAATTCATGACCCTTTTACCCGGTGATGTCATCTCTACCGGAACACCACACGGAGTAGGCCTAGGTTTTAAACCACCCATTTATTTAAAAGAAGGCGACGTAATGGAGCTAGGTATCGATGGTTTAGGAACTTCAACACAAACTGTGGTAGCTTATGCTAAAAATTGATTCGCACCAGCACTTTTGGACTTTTGACCCCATAAGAGATGCTTGGATTACTCCTGATTTAGGAGCAATTGCTCATGATTTTATGCCTCTAAATTTAAAACCACATTTAGATGAGTTTGGTTTCGAGGGTTGCATTGTGGTACAATCTTCTCAAAGTGCGGACGAGAATCTTTTTCAGCTGGAAAATGCAACACAACACCATTTTATAAAAGGGATTGTTGGGTGGGTTGATTTTGAAGCTCCAAATTTAGAAGAGCAACTACAAGAATATCAAAAACAACCTTTGCTGAAAGGCTTTAGGCATATTTTACAAGGTGAAGCCAACAGAGCAATTTTATTGGAACCCGTTTATAAAACCGGTTTAAACTTGCTCAAAAAATACGGCTTTACGTACGATGTATTGATATTTAAAGATCAACTGGTTTATCTGCACCAATTCTTGATGGAAAACGATAGCGTTCCAATGGTTTTAGATCATCTGGCTAAGCCCGATATCAAAAGCGGTAAAATTACAGATTGGGCAGTGCAGATGAAAGAGGTTGCCGCCTATCAAAACCTTTATTGTAAAGTATCGGGTATGGTAACCGAAGCCGATTGGTTAAACTGGAAATATGAAGATTTTGAACCTTTTATAGATGTTGCGTTTAACACATTTGGCGCCGATAGGCTAATGTTTGGGTCTGATTGGCCAGTTTGCAATTTAGCCGGAGGCTACCAAAAAGTTGTTGAGTTAGTAGAAAGGTACACCAAGCAATTAAGCAATCTAGAGCAAGAAAAATTTTGGGGATTAAACGCTTCTGAGTTTTATAAAATAAAACTATAGTTTTAAAACGATAAAGCAGTTGTTGTAAGTGGTGGCGCTAAAACAATCAAATCGAACTCCACCACTTAGAACTTAATTATGGCATTTTAGCCTTTAAACTTTCCAAACAAATCCTTTCATCCTTTCATCTTAAAAATCCTAATTCAGACGGTTAATTCAATTGTCAGCATTAGGATTTGATTTTTGGATGGATGGATTATTTGAATGTAGTCTTTGTTTTCGGGGTAAGTGAGGTTATAAACTCGCTTAAATTCAAGACTTGGTCAAATTCCACCGCTTACAATTAAATTATGGTGATTATGGCCCTTAAAACCTATATAAACAAATCCTATTATCCTTTAATCTTAAAATCCTAATTCAGACAGTTAAGGGAAAAGGTCTGATTAGCAATTAAAATTAGCATTTATTGAGTTTGAAAACTCAATTCCATTTAACAATCCGGAGTGAAGCTATCGCTGAACAACCGGACAGGTGGTGACGTTGCACTTAACGCTCTAAACAGGTGGGGAAATTTAAATTTACTGTAATTCGGCATTTCTATAAATTGACTACCTTTAAAAATGTTGACATTAAGAATTTGCTCAGTTTTAATTTTCGGAATGATATCTTGTTTTCAGAACAAGGAAAATAAACAGCAACAAAACCATCTTATAAATCAAACCACAGATTCCAGCTCTGAAAAAAAAATCACTGATCAAATTATTTATAGTAAAATTCTTAAGTCAGATTCCAATATCACTTTAAATATAAATCCTTCTGATTTAGTTTCTTATGCCAAGTCATTAATTGGCACCCCCTATCGCTATGCTTCTACTAATATTGATGAAGGTTTAGATTGCTCTGGTTTTATTACTGTTGTATTCAATCACTTTGGCAAAAAAGTTCCACGCAGCTCTGTTGATTTTACAAATTATGGTCGAGAAATAAGTATGAAGCAGGTAAAACCAGGTGATTTAATCTTATTTACCGGTACAGATAGTACTAAACGGAACGTCGGCCACATGGGAATTATCACTGAAACTCTTGATACCATCAAATTTATTCATTCTACTTCTGGGAAAGCTTATAGCGTTACCATCACTCCTTTAAATCGATATTATCAAGGACGGTTTGTGAAAGTAATTAGGGTTTTAAAGTGATTTAGGCTTAATTTTTAAAAACCCAACTGTCTGAAGAGTTAAGCCTAGCGCTGTTCGGATTCATTTAAACTTATTGAGTTTGAAAACTCAATTCCATTTAACAATCTGGAGTGAAGCTATCGCTGAACACTCTGGACAGGTGGTAATTACTTAAAGATTAATAATGGTGGTAACCTTCTAGCTCGTACTTTTTACCTTGTAGTCAATTTAATCTATCATTGTTAATTGATGTATTAATTATTGTACGAGCTGCAAGCTCGCACCAGCTAGGTCTATAATTTTACCTATACCCATATATACCTCATTAATTAGTCTCTGGTCGGTATTATCACCACACCACTAAGCAACTGATATTAAAAGCAGTTTGATAATAACACCAACTGCAAGAGAAATACTTATCCTCTTATAAGCTGGCCACGTCTTTCTTTCTCTGCCTCGTGAAAATTGTTCTCATCGAAACCATAAAAATTATTGAGTTCAAAATCCATCGTTTTATTATGTAAAACGTAAGCTATAAAAACTAAATCTCTGTAAATTTTAAAATATTTATAATAGCTGTACGAAACACCGTTGATATCTTCTACCATCCACCAAACTTCTGTCGGCTCCAATAAACACTCATCTAAACAATGTACTACTCCACGCCTGCCGGATGCTGCTATTAAATTTAGATAATCCTCTTCTGCAATAGTAACCTCTCTATTTAGATAATCTTTTAATACCAATCTGCCCTCCCTACTCTCTCGAACAATCATATTTTATAAATTTTTATGGGTCTGTGTTATCATCGCACTATTAAAAGCAGTTTGGATACAATACCAACCGTAAGAAAATACATTCAGTTTTTTCGCTCATCTATATTCACCCTTAAACCTCCAAAACCCCATCAATCTCTTCCATCAATTCCGCTGTCCTCTTCAAAGCCACTATGATTTTTTGATAATGAAATATATCATCATAGCTCAATGCTCTTCCTTTACGGTCTTTTAACCATTTTTGGGCAGGTTGATAACCACCTATATAAAACTCCCATGCGGTTTTGGGTACATTATCGAAGTACTGGGTTTTATTAATGAACACCCGGCCTAAGGTTTGAGCGTCATTGCGAATCCCATCGGGATGTGGCAATCTGTTGTTTAGGGCTTCTGCCATTTGTTCTGCCGGTTTTTCATCGGTTGCAGATTGCTTCGTTTCACTCGCAATGACAGTGAACACAGGTTTCTCTACCACATTATCACCATCAATTGGGTACTGTGTAATGTAATTCTCGGTCTCTACGCTTTCCAATAAATGCAGTTCTCTAATTTGTCTGCCTAAGTCCACCAAATCATAAAATTGTTTAGGGTCTGTAGGATAAGGCACTCTTGGGAAATCTATTTTTAAAAACTCTTTGTACGTCTCGCGGTAAGCAGGCGAATGTAAAACAGCGTAG
>DASSWV010000104.1:0-10939 GCA_035704545.1 Pelobium sp. | reverse complement strand
AGATCGGGCGCTTACACTCGCCATCGTATTAACAGGAGCAGAGCGATCTCTGCTATCAGAAACAATCACATCATTTAAATTGTTGATACTTTCCTTCATTTCTAAAGTCAGCACCAATTCTTTTCCAGAAGATAGCAGTAATTCCGGATTGTTGATGGTTTCGTAACCTATATAGCTTACCAATAAGTGTTGCCTGCCTACATTAACCTCATTTATTCTAAAGTTTCCGTTCGCATCTGTAACCGCTCCCTTTGCGGGATCTGTGGATATAATACGAATGCTTACACCGATGAGCGGTAGCTGACTGTCCTTGTCAACCACTTTTCCTCTAATGGTTTGAAAAATCTTGCTTTCGGAATTAACTTCAGCTTTCTTAGACGGTTTTAGTATGATTTGTCCGCTGATTTCTTGCCACGAAATATTAGCCTGTTTGCACACCGCATCCAAAACCGTTGATAAATTTCGGTTTTTCAGCTTTAGCGTAATTCGGCTATCCAAACTGATGCTTTTGTTGGCATAAGTAAAGCTAATTTGATACCTAGTTTTTAAATCTTCTATAACCTCCGCCAAAAAGGTGTTTTTGTAGCTAACGTCTATCTTTTTATTGCCCAAGTTTTGTGCATTTGTGGTTAGATTTACGCATAGCAAGACCATTAAGATGAATAATCTTTTAAATTTTGTTTTCATTTTTTGTTTTGATTTACCTTTAGTTTACAACGATATAGGTATCATTAGACTTTTCAATTTTAACATCTAACAAGGTTTCCAAAATATTGATAACCTGATAAATGGACGCAGACTGAAAGCTGGTAGTGATTTTTTTGTTCATCAAATCACTGTCTTTCAGCTTAAATTTTACATGATAAACTTTTTCAAGTTCTGATAAAACATTACTCAAATCCTCATTCTCAAAACTAAGCTTTTGATTTTTCCAGTACAGAAAGTTGGTGTTTGAAAAACTAGTTTTAGTGATGTTTCCAGCTTTACTGTAAATACCCACTTCGCCAGGAAATAAGAACAAACCGTCTTTTGCACTATCCTTTTTAAAAGATACTTTCCCAGTAATCACAGCTACTTTTACATTGCCAATTTTATCGGTTAAAACGTTGAAAGAAGTTCCTAAAACCTGAGTTTCTGTGCCATTACTATGAATAATAAATGGTTTGCTTGCATCGTGTTTTACTTCAAAAAAACCTTCGCCTACCAAATCTACCTCTCTTAAACTAAGCTCGTTCAATCCTTTTTTATAGCTCAACTTACTGCCAGTATTTAACCATACTGTTGAGCCATCTGGTAAAAGAACTTGTTGCTTATTAGCTAGTTGGTTGGTAAAAGTGATTTCGGAATGGCTTTGATAATAATTGAATGAAAACCAGCTTAAGCCCATAAATAAAACAAGAGACACAGCAATTCTTAACCATTTGTAGCTTTTAAAAGCTACAACTTTTGCCGGTTTTTTATCCTCCTTAAATAATCTGCTTTCAATTTTTTTCCAGGCTTCGTCTGTGTTGATTTGGTACTTCTCATTTGCTAAATAAGTATTGGATTGTTCCCAAGCACTCTGCATTTGCTGCAGCAATTCAGTGCGCTCTGGTTTGTCGCTAATCCATTCTAAAAGAACATCAGTTTCCGCGTCTGAGAGTTCGTTTGAAAGGTAACGAGTAATTAAGACCCAATATTTATCTTCTTCTTGCATTCTTAAATGATGATTTTTTGGACCATTGCCAAAATCATGTTAAATAATTCACTGTCCAGTTCGTCGTTTTTGTAAAGCTCAATTTTTTTGTCTAAAAGTTCTAATTCCATATCGTTGTTTAATAATAAGACAGCGCCATTTTGATTTCCCCCTACGGTTAACTAAAAAAAATGATCAAAAAAATAAAATGTAAGTGTTGCCTTAGAACTTTTAGTGCTTTAGTAATTTGATTTTCAACGGTTTTTATAGAAATACCTAAGCTTTCGGCAATTTGTTTGTAAGATTGTTTTTCAAACCTGCTGAGTATAAAAACTCTTCTACAACCTTCTGGTAAAGTATTGATGATTAAATTTATTTTGTTTGTGGTTTCTTTTGTAAAAATAAGTTGTTCTGTAGTGTTGCCGTCTTTGTTATTGTCGTAGGCATAAATATCATCTCGTTTTATTGTTGCCGCTTCCTTTTTACGATAGTTTAAAGCCTGGTTAATTACTGCCTTGTGAAGGTAAGCTTTTAATGATGTTTCAATTTTTAGATTTTCTTGTTTCTCCCAAAGCTTGCAAAATACATCCTGAACTAAATCCTCGGCAATAATGGTATCGCATATAATCCGAAATGCTGTATGGCAAAGTGAAGCATAGTTGCTTTTAAATAAGAGCTCAAATTCTGTTCGGTTTAATGCCATTTTTCTGGGATGAAACGCTCAATTACCATCGAAATTTAATTTCATAGATAGACAATGCTTCCTATAAAAAGTTACAAATAGAACTATTTGTTTCTAATTTTCGAATTGCTTATGGATATAAAGCAACTGATAGTAAATAGCTTCCCTCCAATAATCCCAATTATGGGCTCCGGGGTTACTAATAAAAGTGTGGCGAATGTTGTTGAACAATAATTTTTCATGCAACTTAACATTCACGTCGTAAAAGAAATCTTCTGTGCCGCATTGGATAATCAATGATAAAGATTTTGGTGTTAATAGATTTGTGAGCTCAATAACTGTGTTTGCATCCCAACTTTCTTTGTTCTCAGCATAAGACCCTAAGTATTTAGAAATCTCCCAATTCAACGGAAAAGGTCTAATATCCACACCGCCGCTCATGCTACCGGCTACACTATAAACATCTTGGTGTTTAAATGCTAAATACAAAGCGCCATGTCCGCCCATACTTAAACCGGTGATTGCTCTGTTTTTTTTATTGGGGATAGTTTTGTAGTTTTTGTCCGTCCATTGAACCAGTTCAGTGGCAATATAGGTCTCGTATTTACTATCAGCCATTTTAGGCGAGTCAAAGTACCAACTACCGTAATTTCCATCAGGACAAACAATCATTAGCTGATATTCATCTACCAGTTTTTTGATGTCAGGAACATTATTTATCCAATTACCGTAATTTCCAGAATAACCATGTAAAAGATAAACCACAGGAAAAGATTTTTTGTTATCGTAACTATCTGGTTTTACAACTACTGCCTTGATCTGTTTTTTCATTGAAGGACTAAAAGTGCTTACGGTATCCACCGTTGCACTAAACGCTTTTAAGCAAAATGTGAATAGGACAAAAAATAGAATTGTGGATAAAAATCTGGTTTTCATTAATTTTACAGTTTTGGTTACAAATGAATTACAACGTTGTAATTTATAAAAAAATCAGCCTTACCCAACCCTCTCCGAAGGAGAGGAGGCTATCTGCTAACGGTTATGACTAATTTAACTAACCACCTAACAAACTAACACCTAACCAACGAACAAACTACCCTGCACAACCCCTCGTCGTTCAATCTCGTTATCAATAAAAGTCTGGATTTCAGATTTCCTCAATCCCCATTTCGGTGCAATCAGCATGTCTAAATCAGAAATCCCGAATAAACGCTGTATAACCACATCAGGACGAAGTCTAGGTAATAATTCACATAAAAAATCTGCGTATTCCTGTAAAGTGAAAAGTTTAAAAGGATCTTTTTTATACTTTGAACCCATTATAGAGCCTTCCACAATGTGCAAATGGTGGAACTTAACAAAACTAATCTGCGGATATTTATTGATTTCATCGGCATAAGCCAGCATCATTTCATGTGTTTCGCCAGGTAAACCAAAAATAGTGTGTACACATATATCTAATTTGCTTTTGGTCAATAAACCCATCACATCTACAAGTTCACTATGGGTACAACCGCGATTAAGTTGCGCCAATGTTTCATCGTAAATAGATTCCATACCCATTTCCAAATCTACATCAACTCTATCCGTATAACTTTCTAAAAGCGCAATTTTTTCGGCATCAATACAATCTGGTCGAGTACCTACGGATAAGCCAACAACATTGGTCATATCTACACTTAAAGCCTCATCGTACATGGTTTTAAGGTAATGCGCTGGAGCATAGGTGTTGGTATTAGGCTGAAAATAAATAATAAATTTTTCTGCCTTATAATGTTTCCAAGCTCGCTCCATCCCAAATTCAATCTGCTGTTTCATGGTTTCCATGGTGCGGGAAGCAGGCGTAAAAGAATCTACGTTGCAATAGGTACAACCCCCATACCCTTTAGAGCCATCGCGGTTTGGGCAGGTAAAACCACCGTCAACAATTACCTTGTACACTCTTTTAACTTTGTACTTGTTTTTTAAGTAGGCACTATAATAGTTATAGTTCTTTTCTCCGAAAGCTAGGGCTTTTTCCAATATTGATTGATATTTTTGCAAAGATACGAATTGAAAATTAATGTTACCTTGACATCAGATGCTTAGGATATATTACAAAAAGAACACTCGGTTAGCAAAAGAATCGGAAGTTGATCTCTTGAGAGAAATCCCAATAGAAAGTCTGGTATGGGTTGATTTACAGAACCCTACTGTAGAGGAGAAAGTGACTATCGAAACTTATTTCGATATCAAATACTCTTCAGAAGAAGAATCGCAAGAGATTGAAAGCTCCTCCCGATTTAGCGAAATGGACAACGAAATCATCATCAATTCTAACTTCTTATCAGTACGTGAAAGTGGCTTTGAATATAGCCCTGTGTCAATTATTTTAGAGAAAGGTATCCTATTTACTTATCGTGATGATGATATTAAAACATTTGGCGAATCTGTAAAAAAAATAAAGGCTAACCCAACACTCTACATCAATGGCTATCAGATTTTATCTACCATTATGGAAACCTGTATAGATCAAGATGCAGATTTAATCGAAAATATAGCTAAGGAAATAGCTGATTTAAACCGCAGTTTAAAAGCTACCAATGAGCGTGTTGATGAGGATGATTTATTGAAAATTTCATCCCTACAAAGTGATAATATGTTGCTTCGCGAAAATATTATTGATAAACAACGGTTGTTGTCCTCGTTGATAAAATCGTCGATTTTCCCGCAGGAATTTATGGGCGTTCTAAAAATCATGATCAAGGATATCAGCTCGCTTTTAGAGCACAATAAGTTTGCTTTTGAGCGATTAGAGTATCTTCAAGATACATTTATGGGTTTAATCAATATCGAACAAAACCGAATTATAAAAATTTTCACGGTAGCAACTGTCGCATTTATGCCGCCAACTTTAATTGCTAGTATCTATGGGATGAACTTTGAAGCTATGCCAGAACTACAGTGGAAATATGGCTATTTGGTAGCTCTATTATTCATGGTACTGTCATCATTAGGTACTTTGTTTTATTTCAAGAAAAAGAATTGGCTATAATATGTAGGGATGGCTGTGTTAAATAAACTCTAAATCGTATTTTTTTTCGTTTGAAATTTAGAAGGATAAAATCTATATTGGTCAAAATAAACTAAATATAAACCTTTTATGGATCACGGACCCGCAGTTGAACTCGGCGTCGATAATGCTTCTGCAAAGAAAGCAAAGTTAGGCGTTTGGTTTTTCATCATTTACTCTCTTTTTTATGCCGGTTTTGTTGTTATTGGCGTAGTTAATTATGAACTACTTAGCCAAGAGATAGCTTTCGGATTAAACCTTGCTCTTTTTTACGGAATGGGCTTAATTGTTTTTGCTGTACTTCTCGGTATTTTGTACAATTTTTTATGTTCTCGTTACGAAGATGATTTAAATAAGGAGGAGCATAAGGCATGATTTACGAAATTTCTTATCCGGCATTGTTTTTCTTTGTGTTTTTTGTAGGCTTTGTACTTTGGCTTTCATTTTACTTTGCTCGTAAAACCAAATCAGCTTCCTCTTACTATGCCGCCGGTGGGCAAATCCATTGGGCGGTAAATGGTGTTGCCTTTGCAGGTGATTACCTTTCAGCAGCTTCTTTTTTAGGGATATGTGGGATGATTGCCACCGTAGGTTTTGATGGTTTTCTTTACTCTATCGGGTTTTTAGCAGGTTGGGTTGTTGCACTTTTCTTAATTGCAGAACCCTTAAAACGTTTAGGTAAATATACTTTTACTGATGCGTTAAACTCTACTTTTAAGTCAAGAGCAATCACACTTACAGCTGCGGTAAGTACTTTGATTGTTTCCATGTTTTACTTAATTCCACAAATGGTGGGTGCCGGTGATTTAGTAACTCCGCTGTTGGGGCTGCCACATTGGGTTGGGGTAGTTTTAGTAGGTGTGGTAGTGATTGTAATTGTGGCTAGCGCCGGGATGACATCCACCACGTATGTACAGTTTTTAAAAGGTGGTTTGTTGATAATTTTATCCACTATTTTAACCATTTACATCCTTAAAAACGGCTTTACTTTAAATCCAAATCACGAAGGTCAACCTTATCATAACTTTATGACTATTACCCCTGAAGTACAGGACGGCAAAGTTATAAAAGCAGATGATTGGCAAGTAGTGGGGCAACAAGAAGTAAAAGATAAAGCTTATGTTAAACTTCAAAAAGATGAAATTTTTAGGTGGTTTTCGCTTTCGGAGAAAGAGGGAAATTACACTTTAAAGGAAGCGCTTTCTATCGAGGAAACTAAAAACGGAGAAAAACTTTACAATGGTGAACCTGCGGCCAATGGCAAGTTTTACCAAGTGGGGCACATGAACAAGATAAAGGTTGAAGGTAAAGAAGTGGAGAAAACGGGCCCTGTAGGTCCGGCCGAATTCTTATCCACCATAGAAAAAAGTGAGCTAGTGCGTTTTTCGAAAGTTGACATTAGAGACGGTGACAAAGATATTACGCTGTATGTTCAGAACATTACCCAAGGGAAAAGCTTTATGCTACCGGGTTTAAAATATAAAATTGGTAAAGGTTCTAGCGTTTGGAGTAAAATGGATTTTATTTCTTTAATGCTAGCCTTGTTTTTGGGTACTGCATCCCTGCCACATATTTTGATTAGATATTATACCGTAAAATCTCAACGCGATGCCAGAAAGTCAACCATTTTGGCCATCGGTGCTATCGGGACGTTTTATGTGCTTACTTTATTTATGGGTTTAGGTGCTGCGGTAAATGGAGTATTGGATGTTGAGTCAAGCAACATGGCAGCGCCACTTTTAGCTAAAGCCTTCGGTGTAGTCTTATTTTCCATGATATCTGCAGTTGCGTTTGCTACCATTTTAGGTACTGTTGCGGGCTTAATTATAGCTTCTTCAGGTGCTATCGCACACGATTTGATTGAGAACTATTTTAAAATTGATTTAGAGGAAAATAAAAAAGTAAAAGCAGGTAAAATTGCTGCTTTTGGAGTAGGAGCGCTTGCAATATGCCTAGGTATTGCCTTTAAAGGAATGAACGTTTCATTTTTGGTAGGATGGGCTTTTTCTGTTGCCGCATCAGCGAATCTGCCGGCAATTTTGTTTCTGTTATTCTGGAAAAAAACCACGGCTAACGGAATTGCAGCATCCATAGTGGTGGGTATTGTGGCGTCTTTGGCAATTATATTGACCTCGCCAACTATGTGGGGACGATACGGCTTGGAACCAATAAATGCCATTCACCAGTTGGATAATCCAGCTATTATCTCTTTTCCATTAGCAGTGCTTACGGTTTGGCTGGTTTCTTTGATGGGAAATAAGAAAGAAACAGTTGCAGTAACTGTGTAAATATTTAAGATTCAATGCTCTTTAATATACCGTACTGGCATATTAAAGAGCATTTTTTTGTGGTGTTAGGGTTTTTAAAACTAATATGAATTGAGTCACTTAGCAGAGTAGAACTAAGAGTTTACTACCTGAATTTTTTTAAAAGTCAGACGATAGCAATTTTTTACCCAGCAACACCAGATAACAGTGCCATTAAAAAAGTGATGCCATAAAAGCCAATAGCTACTATGGCAACCATTCCAATAAATTTGAAAAATGCTCGTAACCTATCAAAGCTATAATCAATAGATTCTTGGTCGTTGTGTTCCACGGCTTGTTTCATGTAAACAGAGAAATCGTAAATATACTTTGCGGGAAAGTAATAAAGCACAGCAATAATCGCATAAACAATTCCAGTCATATTATTTATTGCGGTAGTCGGTTGTCCAACAGCGGCAAGTTGCGCGGCAATTTCTTTGCTCATAAAAACAATTGCTAAAGCCACAATTAATAAAATGCCGCACATCACAAACCCAACTATTCCAACAAATCTGCCCCACTTAGCAATCTCTGCCAAAAGATCTTTTGTTTTACTCTCAAATTTCAAAGAGTTGTGGTTTTCAGTTTCTTGCGGTGCTTTGTTTTCCTCTTCCATAATCATTTAGTTTTAACAGATTGTTTTATTTCAATCATGTTTATAAATCTGTTACGAAACTAAAAAAATATACGCTTATTCTGTTATCTTTGCGCCCAAATTGCGGGGTTTTACGCCATTTATCGAGATAAAAATATTCAAATAAAAAAATATGGCTTTACAGTGCGGAATAGTTGGGCTACCTAATGTTGGGAAATCAACCTTGTTTAATTGTTTGTCTAATGCCAAAGCACAAGCAGCTAACTTTCCTTTTTGTACTATCGAACCCAATATTGGAGTTATTACGGTTCCGGATGATAGGCTTACGAAATTGACGGAATTAGTTAAACCACAGCGTATTGTGCCAAACACTATTGAGATTGTAGATATTGCAGGTTTGGTAAAAGGGGCTTCAAAAGGCGAAGGCCTAGGAAATCAGTTTTTAGGAAACATTCGAGCAACAAATGCAATTATCCATGTTTTAAGATGTTTTGAGGATGATAATGTGATCCACGTTGATGGTTCTGTTGATCCAATTAGAGATAAAGAAATTATTGATACCGAGTTACAGTTGAAAGACTTGGACACCGTTAGCAAGCGCCTCCAGAAGGTGGAAAAGATGGCGAAAACCGGTAATGACAAAGATGCTAAACGGACGTTTGAAATTCTTTCAATAATCAAAAGCCACTTAGAAACCGGAAAATCTGCTCGTACAGCCGGAGTAACTGCTGACGATTTTGAATTTATCGAAGATTTAAGCCTTTTGACCATCAAGCCGGTTCTGTATGTTTGTAATGTTGATGAAGCAGCTGTAAATACAGGAAACAAATATGTTGACTTGGTAAAGGAGGCGGTGAAAGATGAAAATGCAGAAGTATTAATTATTTCCGCAAAAATTGAATCTGAAATTGCCGAGTTAGAAGATTACGAAGAGCGTACCATGTTTTTGGAGGACTTAGGTTTAAAGGAATCTGGTGTGGCCAAACTGATTAGAGCGGCTTACCGCTTATTAGATTTATATACTTACTTTACAGCAGGTGTGCAAGAAGTTAGAGCATGGACAATTACCAAAGGTTTTACAGCCCCACAAGCTGCCGGTGTAATCCATTCAGATTTTGAAAAAGGATTTATTAGAGCAGAAGTAATTAAGTACAACGATTTTGTAACTTTAGGCTCCGAAAATGCCTGTAAAGATGCTGGCAAATTAGGTGTTGAAGGAAAAACCTATGTAGTTGAAGACGGAGATATCATGCACTTCAGGTTTAATGTGTAAAATTGGAAAATATGCGCTCTTAGTTTAATGGATAGAATGTAAGATTCCGGTTCTTACGGTACAGGTTCGATTCCTGTAGAGCGCACAAAGCCTCTTCGATCAATGAAGAGGTTTTTTTATGGCCCCTGCGAAGCCTTAAAAAGGTTTGCCAAATCCCCTAACAAACTAAAAACCTAACTCCTAACAACCTAAAGCCTAATAAACCCCAAACATTTCCTCAACAGCCTTTTCTCTATAGTCGAAAATTTCCTTTGTTTGCTTTTTAACGATAACCGCATTGGCAATTCTTCCAATAAAACCGAACGGAATGCCATAACTTAAGCGGTCTGTCATCAACACACCGCCATCAATTTTTTCGAAATGATGTTCATGGTGCCAAAACTTAAACGGGCCGAAACGTTGTTCATCAATAAAATACTTGCCTTCTTTAACAGTCGTAATTTCTGTCATCCAGTTCATTTTTATCCCAAGTAGCGGCGAAACCTTGTAAGTGATGATCATTCCTTCGTACATTTTAGTTTTTTCTGTATAATCCGAAGTGACCACAAAATTCATACTCGGTGGCGTAATTTTGGAAAGATTGAGCGGTGAAGAAAAAAAATCCCAAGCTTGTTCTAAATTGATCGGGAGTTTTTGCTCGCAAAATAGCGTATAAGTTTTCATACCTGATTAAACACCAAGCCTTCAAAAAGGTTTTTTAAGAAACTTAAAGATTTACTGAACCATTTTATTGGCGCAGTAGGAACTTGCAAAGGCTTCTGGTTTCGCCTTAAAAACAAAGCCCATTCCTAAAATATATCCCATAGCTTCATGCAGTGCCGCGTTTGATTTAAAACTAGGACTGGTGTTGATATCGGCGTGTACTTCCAGGTCAATATGGTATAAATCTAAAAGCGGACAAATTGCATAAGCACATTCGATAGATTTTTGAACTTCGCAAAGCATTCGTTCTTTAATACTCATCTTTTGTGAAGTACGTTCTTGATTGATGAACATAAAACCTCCTTTTTGTTCGCGTAAAAAAACAATTACCGTCGCAAAATCAGTAACTGATCCTTTTACCTGCGAATCTGTTCCAATGCAAACTTTTAATTTGTTACCTAAATGGAATTCTCGCTCAATGGTAGTTTCCACTTCTTGTATTATGGGAGCATGAAGTACTTCTCCGCTGAATTTTTTCCAAGACATAAGGGTTGTGTTTTTATTGACCCATTATTGAGATTCATAAAAATAAGTGATTTTAAATTAAGGTTTTATTAAAAGCGCATGATTTAATTGTTAACATCATGCTTGTTATCAACACGTTATGGTTCTGTAATAAAAATTTCACATGAACAATACAGTTGCATTAACGAT
>DASSWV010000098.1:0-3207 GCA_035704545.1 Pelobium sp. | reverse complement strand
GTTAAGATAAAAGTTAAAAAGTTGAATAAATTAAAACAGCTTTTGCTTCTAAATTTTAAACTCCTGTTTAAAATTATCATTAGCGAGGTAACTCTGGTTTAAATTTGTAATAGAACCGACATAAAATACGTAAAAATGGGTATACAGGAAAAATGCTCCGAATTTATCTTTACTGCTTATTAACCACAAATAACATATTATGAAAACTAAAAACTTACTAACCATGATAGCAATTGCTGTTTCTATGGCATCGCTATCCCAAGCACAAACATTAACCGAATTTAAACCGAAGGATGCTTCTTATGGCGTAAAAAAGGCAAAAGGCGCAAAAAAGATCTTCATCTCATACTTTTCTGTCAATTATCAAATTTATAATGAGAAACAAAAGTTTAAACAGGGAGGCTCCACGCTTGGTGGTGGAATGAAAGGAGATGCTAAAGCAGAAGCTTCTGTAGGGCTTGAAGGTTTAAGTGACACCGATGTTCAAATTATTACAGACAAACTATATGCAGATTATATCGCTAAAATTAAATCGTCTGGTTTGCAAATTATTACTGCTGAAGAAGCCGCAAAAACAGAGACTTATAGCGATTACGAAATAGTTACTGGCGGCAAAGTGAGTTTAGCACAGTTGCCCGGTGTTATGGCCACCGCTCCCTCTGAGTATAAGTATTTTGTCAAAAAAATTGCAAAATCGGGGAAAGAAAAATCGGGTGGGTTTTTAGGAAACGCTCAGTTCTTGTACCCTAAACTTTCTAAAGAATTGGATGACGCTATTATCGCCAAAGTTGATATTAATGTTTTGTTTGTTGAAGACAAAAATGCTTTTCAGGGAAATGGGGTAAATATTAAAATTAAAACAAACTTACGCTTAGCCGCAAACGACGTTATTATGATGACGGATGACAGTAAATCTTTGATAAAGATGAAAGGGCAAAACACAATTGATGTGGTTAACAGTACGGTTAGCTTCTATCACGGAAAAATGGGAATGGGATCCACCACAAGTTACGTGGGTACTTTAGGAAAACCTTTGTACATACAAGGGGTAGTTGCGGATGAAAAAGTTCAAAGCTTTGCCTCTGGAGGTATTTCACAAGGTGTTTCTACCATGTATGGAACCTACTTTTCGGTGCGAAACTCATCCTCTAAAGCTACAAAAGTAATCCCTGTAAATGCCAAGAAGTTTCAAGACGGAGTTTATATGGCGGCAAGTAAGTTTATCGATTTTCATACTTCCGAATTCTTAAATGCCTTGAAATAGGTTTTTCTAATGTTTGTTTAAGACCGAATCTCATAGAGCTTCGGTTTTTTTTATAAAAAAACGGTTGCAACCTAAGCTGCAACCGTACCACAAACAATTGCTACTCCTAGCAATATTTCTTTTCCTCTACAATGTTAAATATACATATCGCTAAAAAGTGAAGCATACCCAAAAACACGTATATTACATAAAGGCTGAAAGCAAAATGCACAAAGCTAAAAACCCATAATAAAGGTTATTACGTTCGGTTTATGGATGATTAATTATTGGACACTATATAAACAAAAAAAAACCTGCCTTTAGATGATATAGACAAGGTTTATATGGTACCGATTTGCTAACTGCTGAAAGACAAAATGAGCCTCTGTTACCCATTTAGGCACAACAGCCTATGCTAATTATCTCCCTTTTTGTTGATCGGCGTAAGCAAAAACTTTTTGAAGCAACGATGTACTTCTTGCGCTTAAATTTTCTCTGATTTTTAACTCTTCTTTGGCAACTTCAATAAACATTCCGTCAATAGCTTGGTCTGTAACATAGCCTGTTAAATCGGTATTTATCGGTTTAACCAAAGGCAATCTGTTGTAGTTTCTTGTTACATCGCCCCAATATTTTGTAGCGCCAACTTTGCTTAAACTGTTGTTAATTATCGGGCGAAACTTAGCTGCCAAAGCAACGCTTGTGGTTCTTTTAAAATAAAGCGTTGCGGCATCTTGCTGGCCTAATAAAATACCAGTCACGTCCTGAAAGCTCATTTGCTTAATGGCATTTACAAAAATAGGTTTTGCTTCTTGTGCTGCGTCTTCTGCCGCTCTATTTAAACTTGTAATTACATTGTCGCATAAACTATTTAAGCCTATTGCCCTTAAAGCGTTCTCTACTTTTTTTGCCTCCTCCGGAAAAAATATTTTTACAGCCAAATTGCCTAAATAACCATCCTTTGCAGATAAACGCTGTGTACTATAGTTAGTGCCAAACTCCAAAGCTTGCTTTAAACCTAAGCTTATTTCTGTATTGGATGGAGTGCCTAAAGTTTGGTTGAGTACGCCACCATATTGGTTTGCATATTGGTTTAAAGTATCACAACTTGATAAAATAAGTGTGGAAGAAAATATGGTAATAATGGCTAATTTTTTCATTTGCTTTTTTGATTAGTTGACAACAACACTGCCAAACAAAATTAAAAGATTTGTAGCTGCTGAAAGAGCAATTGACAAACAAAGGAAGGAATATTATTAAAACATTTTTTTTGAACCGAGAAAAAAATAATAGTTTCATCTTATGAACCGGATTGATAGACTCTTTGGAATTTCGACAATGTTACAATCAAACAGGTTTACTTCTGCCGAAAAGATCTCAGAAAAATTCGATATTAGCCTCCGTACGGTTTATCGCGATTTAAAATCGTTGAATGAACAGGGAATTCCTATTTGTTTTGCGCCGCAAAAAGGCTACTATTTAGTAAATGGGTATTTTCTGCCTCCAATCAGTTTTAGTGTAGAAGAAGCCAATGCGCTTATTTTAGTCGAACATCTTTTGAATGCTTTTAGCGATAAATCTATCCAAAACCATTATCAATCTGCATTACAGAAAGTAAAATCTGTGCTTAAACCATCGCAAAAAGAAAAAACAGAATCACTGGCAGATAAAATAAAGTTTCAGATACCCGAGCGGTTAACTAATGATTATGAACATCTTTCGTGTTTACAAACTGCTATACTCACTAAAAGCATATTGCAATTTGATTATCAAAACGCTAAAGAGGAGTTTAGCCAAAGAAAAGTGGAATGTATCGGCCTGATTTTTTACGCTTTTAGTTGGCATTTAATTGCTTGGTGTCATCTCCGAAAAGAGTATAGAGATTTCAAAGTCTCAAGAATAAGCAACATCAAGGTTTTAAACGAACCTTTTACAAAGGAAAACCATATTGCTGTGGCTGATTA
>DASSWV010000382.1:0-2526 GCA_035704545.1 Pelobium sp. | reverse complement strand
GCCAACTCGTAATCTTTTAAAAAGTATGGGTTTACGCCCAATTCTTTTGCTGCTTGCGACTTATCAGTCACGTAATGATATTTCAAGATTTTTGTAAACCAACCGCTTAAATTTCCGATGATTAATACAAAAGGATTTGCTTTAGGGTTAGCTTCAAAGTAATTGATAATTTGGTTTGCTTTAAAAACATCTTTCCGAGCCAAAGCATTCTGTAACTCAAAAACATTATATTCTTTACTGATGCCAATATTGTCCTGAACTTCTTTGGTGCCTATCTCCTGCCCTTTCGGAATGTTCAACATCAGTTTTTCCAATTCATTGGCAACTTTGCTTAAATCGTTACCCAAATATTCGCTCAACAATGCCGAGGCCTTTGGGTTGATATGATAACCTTTACTTTTGATAAAATCATCAATCCAAGCTGGCACTTTGTTATCGTAAATACTTCCGGATTCAAAAACTACCCCAGTTTTTTCTAAAACTTTATATACTTTTTTACGCTTATCAAACTTTCCGTATTTATGACAAAGCACCAAAACAGTGCTTTTCAAGGGGTTTTCACAATAAGCCTGAAATTGATCAGCTGCCTTATCAATTTTTAATTCCTGCGCTTCCTTAACCATCACCAACTGATAATCGCTCATCATTGGGTAACGTTTTGCAGCATTCAACACGGTCATCATTTCCGTATCTTTGCCATAAAGAATAGTTTGATTGAAACCTTTTTCGGCATCGGTCAACACATTTTTCTCCAAACAATCACTGATTAAATCTATATAATAGCTTTCATCGCCATGCAACAAATAAACAGGCTTTAGCTTACGGGCTTTAATGTCTTTGATAATATCTGCGGCTGTCATGTTCTGCTAAATTATAAATATTAGTTTTTAAAACTTAGAATGTTGAAAATTCTAAGCTATTTTAGCCTAATGTTTACACCGGTTGAGCTTAACCTACCTCCGTACGCTTTCAAACTGCATCAAAAAAACAATGTTGTTTTTATTTTTGATGAGTTACGTAAAAAAGATTTGGTGCTTACACCAGAAGAATGGGTGCGCCAGCATTTTGTGAAATACCTAATCATCCAAAAAAAATATCCTAAAACACTCATCAAGCTTGAGGGTGGTTTTAAGTTAAACAGGCTACAAAAACGGACCGATATTGTTGTATTTGATAATAGTGGCAATCCAGAAATTTTGGTGGAATGTAAAGCAAGTTCTATAAAAATTACACAAGATGTTTTTGACCAAGCGGCCCGGTACAATATGATACATAAAGTTAAGTACTTAGTGATTAGCAACGGCTTACAGCACTATTGTTGCATGATGGATTATGAAACTAATAGCTATCAGTTTTTGGAGGAGTTGCCAGCGTGTGTGAAGTGTTAGTTTTTCTATAAACAAATCTAGCACTGAATTCCGCAATAATTATAACCCAAAAATTAGCGCACACCAGTATTCAAAATACGAAACCGAACATTACTTTAACGAATACGAAAAATAACAGGAAGAAAGCTTTTAACCTTTAATAATCAATAAATCTTTAGAATCCCCTACAAATTAAGAGCTTATAAAAATAAATGCAACTTTAAGGAATAAGGTTTCGTAAAAAGAGAAACCCACAAACCTTAACATATGAAAACTGAAAAATCTATTTACATTAAATGTAACAACTGTTTACTTTCCAATAACTCCCTGTTTACCGTTTTATTAGTCTGCACTACCATCTATGGTGCTTCCTTCGCTTTAAATTCTTACCAGCTGATTAACCAGTTAAGCACTTACCTAATTCTTGCAGTATGTTCGTTATATGCAGCGGTAAGTTTATATCGGTTCGCCAAAGAACCACCACAATACTATATTTTTATAAACGAGGATGAGATTTCTTTCAAATTGAACAAGCGTGAAGAAGCAATTTGTTTAAAATTTGAAGGAATTGATTATTTTGAAACCCGGTTTTCACAAATTGTTTTCAGCACCAAGCAGCAAGAAAAAATTGTTTTACAACTCAACCATATTGCTAATGAAAAGAAACGTTGGGAGATCAAAGAGTTTTTAAGAGGACGTGTAAAGCAGTTTAATACTAACTTGGCCGTAGCTTGATGGGGAAAATCTACTAAAACGGTTTGAAAATTTGTGCATAAATGGCATTGATTGCAGAACCGATGTCAGCCCGCACAAAACTAAATAATTAACGAAAAACCTGAGTGGAACCACTGTCAGCCATTTTGAACAAATTTGCTGTTATGGATAGGCTATATTGGTCTACTTCGATTTAAAATTTTGTATTGTCTTTTCATCCTTGGTCGGCCTATGAAAAAATATAATAGTCCTGCTATGGTACTAAATAAGATAAAACTAACTGTCCACATTATTTTTTCAACCATTGTAATTCTGTCAAAACTATAGATTTCTAAAAGTGCACAAATAGCATATATAAAAGTCAATATTACTGTTAAGACCAAAAAAGTATGTCCGCCTGGCAAGTGCGTTATTTTTAAAATAGTTCCTATTACAATTGTAATTA
>DASSWV010000042.1:0-2732 GCA_035704545.1 Pelobium sp. | reverse complement strand
ACGATGCCACAGAATTGCGTACTATTCAAGATTGGATCATCCGCAGGCAATTGCTGGGCTTGCCCGGAGTAGCCGATGTGAGCAGTTTTGGAGGTTATTTAAAACAATACGAGGTTGCTGTAAATCCAGAAAAACTCCGCAGCATGAACATCAGTATTTCCGATGTTTATACAGCACTTCAAAAAAACAACCAGAACACAGGTGGCGCTTACATTGATAAAAAGCCAAACGCCTATTTTATCAAAAGTGAGGGGATAATTACGAGCATCAGCGATATCGAAAACATCGTTGTAAAAACCAATAAAAATAGTACGCCCGTTTTAATCCGTAACGTAGCTGAAGTGAAAATAGGCGCTGCAACACGCTATGGAGCAATGACTCGCAATACCGACGGAGAAGTTGTAGGTGGTTTGGTGTTGATGCTGAAAGGCGAAAACGCCGCAAAGGTGATTGATGATGTAAAGATGCGGATGGAGCAAATCTCTAAAACGCTTCCAGAAGGTGTGGTAGTTGAACCATTTTTAGATCGAAGCAAACTGGTGGACAGCGCCATTAGTACTGTTACCAAAAACTTATTAGAAGGTGCGCTAATTGTAATTTTTGTACTGGTTCTATTGCTCGGAAATTTTAGAGCAGGCTTAATTGTAGCGTCAGTAATTCCGCTAGCCATGCTTTTTGCCATCGCCATGATGAACTTATTTGGCGTAACAGGTAACTTGATGAGCTTGGGTGCAATTGATTTCGGATTGATTGTAGATGGCGCCGTAATTATTGTAGAAGCAACTTTACACCATTTAAATCTTCGGAAATCTAAACTTGCTTTAACACAAGCAGAAATGGATGTAGAGGTTTATCAATCTTCTTCTAAAATTAGAACAAGCGCCGCATTTGGCGAAATTATCATCCTAATTGTTTACCTCCCTATTTTAGCTTTAGTGGGCATTGAAGGTAAAATGTTTAGGCCAATGGCACAAACCGTTAGTTTCGCTATTTTAGGCGCATTTATCCTATCGGTAACCTATGTGCCAATGGTGAGCGCTTTATTCCTGAATAAAAAAATCAGTACTAAAAGAAACCTATCAGATAAAATTATTGCCTTTTTTCAGCGGGTTTATACACCCATGCTCAGTTTCGCATTAAAAGCCAAAATGCTGGTCTTAGGTATTGCGGTAGCATTACTTATTGTTGCAATCTTCATATTCGATAATTTAGGGTCGGAGTTTATTCCAACTTTAGACGAAGGAGATTTTGCCGTAGAAACACGAGTACTTACCGGCAGCAGTCTTTCGCAAACAGTTGAAGCTGCCACTCGCTCCGCAAAAGTACTTCAAGAGCACTTTCCGGAAGTTTTGGAAGTTGTTGGCAAAATAGGTTCGAGCGAAATCCCAACAGATCCAATGCCGGTGGAAGCTTGTGACTTAATCATCGTATTAAAAAATAAAAAAGATTGGACAAGCGCAAAAACTCGAGATGAGCTAGCGGAAAAAATGCAAGCTAAGTTGCAACAACATATCCCCGGAGTTACGTATGGCTTTCAACAGCCCATACAGATGCGCTTTAACGAGTTAATGTCTGGCGCAAGGCAAGATGTGGTAGTTAAAGTTTATGGAGAGGATTTAGACAAGTTGAGTGCTTATGCCAAACAAATCGGGAAAATTGTAAACGGAATTGAAGGTGCGGAGGATGTTTACGTAGAACAGGTTTCGGGTTTACCCCAAGTGGTCATCAAATTTGACCGAGCAAAAATTGCTTCATTCGGGCTTAACGTAGAAGATGTAAATACCGTCATCAATACTGCTTTTGCAGGTCAATCCGCAGGATTGGTATTCGATGGCGAGAAACGTTTTGATTTGGTGCTAAGAGTTGAAAAAGACAAAAGACAGTCTTTAGATGATATTGAAAACGTTTACATCACCGCACCAAACGGAAACCAAGTTCCACTTAACCAGTTAGCCTCAGTAGATGATGTGATGGGGCCAAACCAAATTCAGCGTGATGATGCCAAACGAAGAATTTTAGTGGGTTTTAACACCCGTGGGCGAGATGTAAAAAGCATTGTTGAAGAAACCCAACAAAAAATAGACGAGCAAATTAAATTTGAACCCGGTTATTACCCAACATACGGCGGTGCGTTTGAAAACCTGGAAGCGGCAAATGCCCGTTTAGCCGTAGCTGTACCCATTGCTTTATTGCTGATCTTCTTTTTATTGTACTTAACTTTTTCATCTGTGAAACATGCCTTATTAATTTTTACCGCCATCCCCTTGTCTGCAATAGGTGGAGTGTTCGCACTAGGTTTACGTGGGATGCCTTTCAGTATATCTGCTGGTATAGGTTTCATCGCCTTATTTGGGGTTGCCGTTTTAAACGGAATTGTGCTGATTGCGGAATTCAATCGGCTAAAAAAAGAAGGATTGACCAATTTGGTGGATATCGTAAAAATAGGAACTGCCATCCGTTTAAGACCGGTAATGTTAACCGCCTTGGTTGCGTCTCTAGGTTTTTTACCAATGGCACTTTCTAACAGTAGCGGTGCAGAAGTACAAAAACCACTAGCCACAGTGGTAATTGGTGGCTTACTGACGGCAACCTTATTAACGTTGCTGGTTTTACCCATTTTATATATTCTTATAGAGCGGTATGATCGCAGGAAGATTCAAAAAATAACAGGCGCACTTAGCTTGATTTTGATGATGTTTAATTTCTCGGCAAGCGCTCAAACAAAAGCCATT
>DASSWV010000493.1:0-2003 GCA_035704545.1 Pelobium sp. | reverse complement strand
ACATCCCAGAAACCTTGGCCAAACACTACTCCTGTGGTTTCTTCCACCCTTGGCAAATGGGTTTTAATTAGCTCGGCAGTGCCAGAAATAGGGCCTTCCCGGTCTCCTAAAATCATTCCGCCCGAAATAACTTCAAAATCGAAATCATTTTTATATTCGTGATAAAGCTTCGTCATTACATCACTAAAACCATAGCACCAGCCACAAAGCGCATCGTATACATAAATAATTTCTAACTTGTTATTTATCATGATGCAAAGCTAAATCAAAAAACAGATTCAAATGTTTGAGGATGGTCAAATGTGCCTTTTAATCAGTTTAAAACGACAGTTATTTGTCTGAAAATTATCATCTATTTACTTAGCCTGATTAAAATGAGGTGCACAAAATAAATATTTGCTAAGTTTAGCTATCAGCATGAAAACATTATTAGATCAGATAAAAGCGTGTAGAATTTGCGAACATCAATTACCTTTTGGAGCAAATCCGGTGATGCTGGCGGGCGAGAAAAGTAAAATTATCATTGTTGGGCAAGCCCCAGGAAGAAAAGTACACGAAACACATATTCCATGGAACGACCAAAGCGGAGATAACCTGCGTAAGTGGCTAGGGGTTGATAAAGATTTATTTTACGATACGGATTATTTTGCACTAATGCCAATGGGTTTCTGTTATCCGGGAACTGGAAAAAATGGAGATTTGCCACCAAGAAAAGAATGTGCACCAGTTTGGCATGATCAAGTGGTTAACCTAATGCCAGAGAAAAAAATTTTTCTGTTGGTGGGGCAATATGCCCAAAAATATTACCTCAATAAAAATGTAAAATCAAGCCTGACGGAAACGGTGAAAAACTATGAGGAATATTTACCCTTATATTTTCCTTTGCCGCATCCATCCGGAAGAAACAATATTTGGCAAGCAAAAAACCCTTGGTTTAAACAAGATGTGTTGCCAGCTTTAAAAGAAATTATCTCGGATATTATTTAGATTAGTATAAATCGGACAACTTATAAAAAAATTATGCTTGTAAAGCCTTTAGAACATCAACATTGGGACTCAGTAAAAAAAATATATGAATTAGGGATTGCAACAAAAACAGCAACCTTTGAAACCGAAGCCCCGAATTGGAAAGAGTGGAACGCTAAACATTTACCACATTCACGTTTAATTTGCGAAGTAGATGAACGCGTTGGCGCTTGGGTTGCCCTGAGAGAAATACATAATGAATGTATAGATAACGGTGTTGCAGAAATAAGTATATACGGGCATCCTGCTTGTAAAGGCATGGGGCTTGGCTACGTATTAATGGAACATGTGATTAGACATAGCGAAGAAAATGGTATTTGGACTTTGCAGGCACAAATTTTTGAAGAGAATAAAACTACTATCCGTTTACACGAAAAGTCTGGATTTAGAAGAGTAGGTTACCGCGAACGCATTGGCGTTTTAGATGGCGTCTGGCATAATATCATTTTATTTGAGCGAAGAAGTAAGCTGATTGGCGTTTAAAACTCAATCAAAAAATCAAGTAATTATTGATACCACAAATCCTTATTTAGTTCGATCAGCAGCTAGTTCAATGGTTTTGTTGATGGTTTTTATCAGCTCTAAAGCAGCATCTTTCAGCTTGGGATCACCGTTGTAAGCTCCGTCAATTTCAATTATCTTATTTTTACGCTGATAGTTATACTCAATCACATAACGAGGAGATTTACCACTAGTATCTCCAATCATATCTTGTGGCATATTCCAGAAACCTAAATCAGCCGCTTTGCGGTGCAAGTATAACAAATCATCCTTGCTAAGTTTTACATGCTGCTTAATCAAAGAGTCTTGGGTATTGAGGTATTGGTATTCTCCGGTTTTAGAAGAAAATGTTTTATCTAAACTTCCGCCCGCACCTGCTTTTAAAGTGATGTTTTCAAACTCAGTAAACTTATAAGGCGCATTTTTTATCATTATAGAATAATAGTATATACAGTACAGCGCAAAAGGAACAGTAA
>DASSWV010000491.1:0-4532 GCA_035704545.1 Pelobium sp. | reverse complement strand
ATGGTGCTAAGTTTTTACTGGGTTATAGTTTTTAATTAACTGGTATAGTGTTTGTTTTAATATACTAAATCAAACTCTTATATCATGAACAGAACAGTCGGAATTATTTTAGTAGTTGTAGGAATTGCAATGCTAATTTGGGGTGGTTTCTCTTACACCAAACAAGAAAAAGTGGTTGATGCTGGCCCAATCCAGATCTCTGCTGACAAAAAAGAATCGGTTAACTGGCCTCCGTATGCTGGAGGAATTATTTTAATTGCTGGGGTTGTGGTTTTAGTTACCGCTAAAAAAAGCTAACTGCTAATTACAATTAGAAACAATAAAACCTTAAAATAACCTTAATTTTGAAGCATCTTAATTTTTATAATTGAGATGCCTTTTTGTTGTTGAACCTTGTTCAAATTTCACGAATTTTTTTGATGAAAGATTATAAAAAATATTACACCTTACCAGCACCACCAGAAGAGGTTTATTTGGCTTTAACCATTCCGTTAAGCATTAAGTTATGGAGTGGTGCAGAAGCAGAAATGAGTACCGAACCAGAAACTGAGTTTTCGTTATTTGATGGTGACATTATAGGTAAAAATTTAGCGTTTGAGGAAAACAAAAAGATAGTTCAACAATGGTATTTTGAAGGTCAGGATGAACCTTCTATAGTTACCATGAAACTTCACGAGCATAAAAAAGGTTGTTCGGTAGAACTTTTACACACCAATATACCTGATGAAGTTTATGAAGAGTTTGTGGATGGCTGGAACACCAGCTATTTTGGAGAATTATTTGAGTTTTTTGATGGAGAATAAAAAATCAAACTTAGTCAAAAACAAAATGCAGATCTTTTGACTTTCTACTTTTGACTTTTTACTTAAATTCAAATATCCCAATATTGCATTTTCTTGCGCTTAACAAAGGTTCGGATGTCGAGCACAAAAGCGGCAAAGAAATAAAACACCAACGGAAACCCTACGGATAAAAATGAGGTGTAAATAAAAAACAACCTAATTTTAGACTGCGAAATTTTAAACTTATCGCCTAGATAAGTGCAAACCCCAAAAGAATAACGCTCGAAAAAAACCAATATCCTGTCTATCATTTCTATTGTTGTTTAATTATTTTTAAACCGATTCCACAATTTAAGCATTTTTTTAAATCACAGAAACTTTTTTTTAAATGAATAAGTGCTTGTGTATCAAAAGCATTGCTCGCTTTAAATCCACGTTCAGCAAATCCTTTAATGATTTTGTTTTCTTCGGGCTTAATTTCCAAAAGCAAATCAATGGCCAAATCAATAAATTCTTTTGCACCAGTTTCTTTTCCGTAAAAGAATAAAAGTGGCGCAATTGCATTAATTAAAAGGTTATCAATACTGCCGCTACCTAAATTCACACTTTTCCTTTCGGCAGGTTTATCAAACCTAAAATGGGTTTCCCAATAGCTATTGATGGGTAATTCTGTAAATAATTCCGCAAAACTCTTTTTATTTTTGATGCTAATAATCTTTGAAAACAAATGTTCGGATTTTAAAACCAATGCTGCAAATTGAGCTAGCCTAATCGTAGGAAAATTATCAGGCCTGGTTTTAGAAAACTTCCATAAACTAACATCCAAAACCGGAAGTTGATATTTGGCTCTTAAAAACTGAAACTCGCTTTTAAGCTTTTTTTGGTATTCATCCTCAAAATTAAAATCCAAGAAACCAGCAACACCAAAAATCAAAGCTTCAATTTGTAAAGCAGAATTTTTGTGCTTCGCTAAAGTGAGCTGAGGGAGGTTCTTCGCCAATAATTCAAAAGGCAGTGCATTTACTTTAAAACCAAAACTCCTAGCTAAAACAATGTAAAAAGTATCTTCCCAGCTATTATTTGTGGCTTGATAAATATCACTGATCAAAAAAGATTTATCTTCTAACCTTTCGGGCAACATTCTATCCAGACATTGGCTTTTTGTAAAATCATCCACAAAAGGCAATTGGGCTTCGCAAGGAACCCAGTAATTGTTGGATAATAACTGATCGTAGTTTTGAATAACAATGGGAGCTACTGCATTTTTAAGTTCTAAAACTGCAATTAAAGTCCCGTCGGTCCTGTAAATAGCAGTATCGTGTTCCCAAACAACATGTAAAATCACATTGTCGTAAGCTTTGTCAGTCTGGTGTTTGTGCTTTAACCAGTCAGATGATTTTAGGTGTATTTCGATGTTTCCTGCCCAAAGCGTCTCTCCTATCTTCACTTTTCCGTTAAAAAAATCCGGACCCGAATCTAAATTATGAATTCCAGCTTGCAATATTTGAACAGACTGACCTTCGGTTGTATGCAAACCTAACAGGTTGAACAACTTATATTTCCATATGAAATGAAGAATGGCTTCTGATGATGGCATTGCTAAAAATAGAAATATTTTTCCTTAAAGTAAATGACAAAAAAAATGAAACCGCATGGACATAGTCTTAAAAAATCCTTTTTTTTAATATTGAATACTATGTCCCTCTTATTTGGTTAAAAGATCTTAAACAGTTAAATTCTCCCCATTATAGTGGCTCGTAAAAAGCTGTCTTTAACCAAAAGCTATCGCTAAAAACCAATTGCCTTTAATTCTTGAGCCATTTGGTGTTGCATCTTTAAAGCTTCTGCCCTAGCTGTTTCAGCAAAATCTCTCCCCGCTGAGGCGTATATAATCGCTCTTGAGGAGTTAACCAATAAACCGCAATCCTCGTTCATTCCGTATTTACAAACCTCGGCCAACGAACCTCCTTGCGCACCAACGCCCGGAACCAATAAAAAATGATTGGGGGCCGACTTTCTAATTTCTAAAAAAGCTTCGCCTCTGGTAGCACCAACCACATACATCATATTTGAATCTGTTGCCCATTCTTGAGATTTTCTTAAAACTTTTTCGAACAAGAAACCTTCTTCATTTTTCGTAAATTGAAAATCTTTAGCACCTTCATTAGAGGTCAAGGCTAGTAATATTACCCATTTGTTGCTATATTTTAAAAATGGAGAAACAGAATCTTTACCCATATAAGGTGCAACCGTTACCGAATCAAAGCTCATTCCAGAACTTTCCTTATCGAAAAAAGCATCCGCATACATTGCAGAAGTATTACCGATATCGCCACGTTTTGCATCGGCAATGGTAAACGTATCTTTGGGTAAATAATCAGCAGTTTTAACTAATGATTGCCAGCCGGCTAAGCCCCTGCACTCGTAAAAAGCAGTGTTAATTTTATAGGAAACACAAAGATCCTTAGTTGCATCAATAATTTGTTTGTTAAACGCCAACACCGGATCTTCCTCAGTTAAAAGATGTTTAGGTATCTTGTTAATATCGGTATCTAAGCCAATGGTTAAAAAAGATTGTTTTATTTTTATTTGATCGATGAGTTGTTGACGGTTCATTGTGTAAGATTTGTGCGCTAAATTGCCAATTTTTATAAGGAACTTAAAAAAAAATGTTGTAAAATTTTAGGAATTGCAAATTAATCGATATTATTGCATCATAATCTCAATTTATCCTTTGTCTACGGATTAAGTAAAACAAATAAAAGTCATACTGAAGTTTAAATGTACAAAGCCTAATCTCTAGGATAAATCACAAATTTAATCCCTTGATAATAATTCATATTAATGTTTAATACAAACGAATTGAACGATAAGCTTGTTTCTGAGCTTCGTGAAATGGCAAAAAGTTTTGGTGTAGAAAACACCGATGCATTGCGAAAAGCTGATTTAGTAGCTAAAATTAAAGAACAGCAGGATTTAATAGATGCAGCCAGAAATTTTGGTGAAGGAGCCGAAGAAGTTGTTACAGCTGAAAAACCGAAGAAAAGAGCAAGAACTATTAAAACCGTTGTTGCCGAAGAAAAACTAAGCCCAACTCCAAAGTCTGATGTGTCTTTATTTGACGGTAACGAACCTGTTGCCACGAAGGCTGTTGTAAAAAAGTCTAAAGATGCAAAGACAGCTGAGGAAACATCGGAAACTCAAGGAGCTTCATCCGATAACAAATCAGAGCCAAAACAAATCAGACCTGATAAAAACGGAAAACAAAGAAGTCAGGATTCTGCTTTTGACTTTGACAACGTAATTATTAACGAGGGCGTTTTAGAAATCATGCCTGATGGATATGGTTTTTTAAGATCATCTGATTATAATTACTTAACCTCGCCTGATGATATTTATGTTTCGCAGTCACAAATTAAATTATTTGGTTTAAAAACTGGGGATACCGTTAGAGGAAGTATTAGGCCACCAAAAGAAGGTGAAAAGTACTTTCCGTTGGTCCGCGTAGAATCTATCAACGGCCGAGTTCCGTTAGAGGTAAGAGATCGTGTTCCTTTTGATTATTTAACGCCTCTTTTCCCTACCGAAAGATTAAATTTATTTATGAGACCGAGCGATTACTCTACTCGGATCATGGATTTATTTACGCCAATTGGTAAAGGCCAGCGTGGTTTAATTGTTGCGCAACCTAAAACAGGTAAAACCAATTTATTAAAAGAAGTTGCAAACGCTATTGCGGCTAACCACCCA
>DASSWV010000486.1:0-3369 GCA_035704545.1 Pelobium sp. | reverse complement strand
GCATGTTTTAAATTATCCTAACCCGTTTAGCAGTAGAACTAGTTTTCAGTTCGAGCACAATTATGCTAACGCTACTTTGGAAGTACAGGTAAATATAAAAACTATTACAGGCAGGTTAATAAAGACCATTAACCAAAGTATTTACACCACAGGAAACCGTGTTGATAATATATTTTGGGATGCAAAAGACGATTATGGAGAAAAAGTTGCCAGAGGAATATACGTTTACGAGCTAAAAGTACGTTCTAGCAATGGCGATTTTGTGGCAAAAAAAACAGAAAAGTTGCTTATACTTTAGCCTAATCATTTATTTATCACATATTAATTTTAGTTTTACCAAATGAAAATAAAGCTTTACGCATATATTGCTGCTGTTAGCTGTAGCACAATTTTTATTGACGATGCAATTGCGCAAAATTCTCCCGATGGAAGACAAGGAAACACCATTACAACCGCAGTTCCTTTTTTATTGATTACTCCCGATGCCCGCTCTGGTTCAATGGGTGATGTTGGTGTGGCAATTTCTGCTGATGTAAATGCAACACACTCCAACCCGGCTAAATTAGCTTTTGTTAAAGACCCTTACGGATTTGGCCTATCATACAGTCCATGGTTGCAAAAACTGGTGCCCGACATCAATTTAGCTTACTTAAACGGCTTTTATAAACTTGATGATAGAAACACTATTGGAGGCTCACTCCGTTATTTTTCTTTAGGAAACATTCAGTTTGTGGATGTAAATCAGATTGAGACTGGATCTGCAAACCCAAATGAGTTAGCATTAGACGTTTCTTTTGCTCGTAGTTTTGGAGAAAATTTTTCGCTAGGTACTGCTTTAAGATTTATTAACTCCGATTTAACCAATGGCTTTAGCCAAAATGGTCAGGAAACACAGCCGGGTACTGCGGTTGCAGCAGATGTTTCCGCATTTTATACAACTCCAACAACACTTTTTAGCAAGAACGCTATCATTTCTGCTGGGTTAAATATTTCTAATATTGGTACCAAAATGAGCTATAGTGATGGTGGCCCAAAATATTTTTTACCAACCAATATGCGTTTAGGTGGCTCGGCAACTGTACAGGCCGATGATTACAACGAGTTTTCGTTTTCTTTAGATTTAAACAAACTTTTAGTGCCAACAAATCCAACTTATGAGAATGGTGTACTTATAGCTGGAGAAGATCCGGATAAATCTGTGCCTGCGGGTATTTTTGGTTCATTTTCTGATGCACCGGGTGGTGCAAGTGAAGAGTTTCAGGAGGTAAGTATTGCTACCGGAGTAGAATACTGGTACAACCGCCAGTTTGCAATTAGGGCTGGTTATTTTTACGAGAATCCAAACAAAGGAAATCGCCAGTATTTGACGTTAGGCTTAGGTTTGCGCTATAATATTGTTGATCTGGATTTTTCTTATCTGTTGGCAAATCAACAAACATCACCCTTAGCAAACACTTTACGGTTTTCTTTACTGTTTAATTTTGCAGCACCTACTAGCAATAGTAATAGCATTCCCGGAAGATAATGAAGATTAAAGTTGGATTTGGATTTGATGTGCACCAGTTAAAAGAAGGACATCCATTTATTTTGGGCGGAGTGCATTTAGAACATTATAAAGGTGCATTCGGGCATTCGGATGCTGACGTTCTGGTTCATGCAATTTGTGATGCGCTTTTGGGAGCAGCAAATATGCAAGATATTGGTCATCATTTTAAAAATACAGATGACCGCTGGAAAGGAATCAATAGCTTAATTTTATTAAAAGAGTGTGCTAAAATGTTGAAAGAAGCAGGTTACAGCGTGAACAACGTTGATGCCATGTTGTGCATTGAAGCCCCAAAAATTAATTCGCATGTGCCCGAGATGAAAAAACGTATCGCTTTGGCCATGTCAATTGATGAGGAAGACATTTCTATAAAAGCAACAACTAACGAAACTATGGGTTTCATCGGAAGAGAAGAAGGTGTGGTTGCCTATGCTGTTTGTTTGATACAGAAATAGAGTTACAATGACTCGGCAAGAGTTCCGTTTAACCAAAGATTTTTAATTTTAGATTTTTCAAGTTTAGCTTCTGTACTTAAACGTTTTTCTATCACTTCAATCATTTTACTTTCTCTAGAATTGATTAGAAACAAAGAGCTTTCGCCTAGTTTAAACTTCAACTCTTCTCCATTTAACAACTGCAAAGAAGATTGGTAGCTTTGGTTGATGAGCCTTAGCTGGCTTTTTAAACTCATCATCTCAAAGTTATTTTCCCTAATTTTATTCAAGATCTCGTTTTGTATACCAACTCTTTCCAACTCTGTTTGCCTAATTTTAATTTTTGTTTCGGCCAATTCACCCCTGGCTTTGGCAATGGTTAAAGGAAAAGAAAATTGGATGTTGACTTTGTTATTGTCTGCCCAATAAGCCGAGTTGATATTCCGTAACAAAGACTGTCCTTGATTTAAAATCCCCAGCTGTAAGCCAAGTTCAGGCTTTAGGTTTTCTGCCTTCAACCTCCGTTCAATGTTTAAATTCCTAATTTTGAAATCGTAACTCAACAATTTAGGGTTGTTACTTACATCCAACAAAGGGGTAAGCGCTAAAACCAAACTATCCTGAGGAACAATAAACAGTTTATTGGCGTCTACCGGTATTTGATCTTCTAGCCATAGGTAATTAGCTAACAGCGTCCGCGAGCTGTTAACCTCTAAATTTGTTTGTTGCCACAGTGTTTCTCTTTGTTGCACAATAAGCAATGCCTCAACCGTATCTATTGCGGGTTTATCTCCATTCAAAAAGCCTTTCTTAACCGCCTCAAATCTAATTTTTGCCAACCGCAGGGCTTCCTCGTAAATTTTAAATGTTTTGTAGTTTTTTTGCCATTCAATATATTGTATCCCCGCGTCCAAAAACAAATCGTTCAATATTCTTCTTTTTTCATTCTCGGTTGCTTCTGCAAATATTTGAGCTTGCTTTATCGCTGCTCTTCTTTCATCAATAAAAAGACCTTTCCCTAGTTGAAAGTTTACTCCAGCATAAGCCAAACCTTCTTTTGGAGTCTTACTTTCTGGGTTTAAATAATCGCCCTCTGCTAAGGCATAAGAACCTTTAAGTTCAATTCCGTACCATAGTGGGAGTTTTATTTCTGGCGTTAAAAAAGAATAATATTCAGTGCCACCGTAATATTTCTGATTGTAGTTTGCGGCTAACTTTGGATCAAACCCACCCAAAGCTTTAAGTCTTTTTGCTTTTGCCAACTCATCTAAAAGTACTCCTTGCCTCGCCACCGGATGGTATTGTTTAATGATTTCAAAAAACGATTTCCAATTTAGCGTATCAGGCATGGTTTGCGCCTTCGATTGAGATGCTAAAAGGCAGCTTAAA
>DASSWV010000423.1:0-2322 GCA_035704545.1 Pelobium sp. | reverse complement strand
TGTACCGCTTTTTTGTTGATCTTGCTAATGATTTAACGCTACCCACTTATATAATGAGAGGTCTCCATTCGTTGACACATGACGGGATGGAAAGACTATCACTCCAACTCTGTGACCTCCGCGTCCTCCGTTGTTAGCCTTCGACTCCGCTGACAAACCGGAACATATAAACTAACGATCAAAACTCAACCGCTCTCCTTTAATTCCTTCATCAAAAACGCCATTTTCAAAAGCCAAATGACCGCTCACAAACGTATGAGTTATGTTAGAATTAAACTTTTGTCCTTCAAAAGGTGACCAACCACATTTAGAAAGTACATTGTTGCGGTTCACTTCGTAAGATGCTGATAAATCTACCAAAACCAAATCTGCAAAATAACCTTCTCTAATAAAACCACGGTCTTTTATCTGAAAACACACTGCTAAGTTATGCGCAGTTTTTTCCGCTATTTTCTCTAAACTGATTTTTCCTTGATGGTACATTTCAAACAAGGCATTAAAAGCATGCTGAACTAAAGGCCCTCCAGATGGTGCTGTTGCGTAAGGCTGAGTTTTCTCTTCTATGGTATGGGGCGCATGATCTGTAGCAATTACATCAATATGGTCAGCTAAAACTGCTTTTAAAATTTGATCGCGGTCTTCTGCTGTTTTTACCGCCGGATTCCATTTGATCCAGTTGCCTTTTGTTTGATAATCTTCCGCAGCAAACCATAAATGATGGATGCAGGCTTCAGCAGTAATTCTTTTCTCTTTCAGCGGCGTTTTATTGTCAAACAGAAAAGTTTCTTTGCCGGTAGAAATATGCAGTATATGCAAGCGGGTATTGTGTTTTTTAGCTAGGCCAACTGCGAATGAAGAAGATAGGTAACAAGCTTCCTCACTTCTAATCAATGGGTGCATTTCGGGGGTTAAATTATCCCCGTATTTTTTCTGGAAAAGGGCTAAATTTCTTTTTACAGTTGCCTCATCTTCACAATGTGTAGCCACTAAAGTGGGTGCATTTTTAAAAATACCTTCTAAAGTTTTTTCATTGTCTACCAACATATTCCCGGTTGAGGACCCCATAAAAACCTTAATCCCACAAACATTTTTTACGTCAGTTTTTAAAACTTCTTCTAAATTATCGTTAGAAGCGCCCATAAAAAAAGAGTAGTTAGCTAAAGATTTTTTAGCGCCGATGGCGTATTTATCAGCAAGTAATTCCTGCGTTAAAGTATTGGGAACGGTGTTTGGCATTTCCATAAAAGAGGTTATTCCGCCTGCAACTGCCGCTTTCGCTTCTGTATAAATCTCGGCTTTATGCATTAATCCCGGCTCACGGAAATGTACCTGATCATCAATAAATCCAGGAAAAAGATATTTCCCTTCTGCATTAATTTCCTGTGCTCCGTTGACAGATAAATTTTGCCCAATTTTCTCAATTCTTTGATTATTGATGTAAACGTCTGCGGTTTTTTGTTTGCCTTCGTTAACGATGGTTGCATTTTTGATGAGGTATTTTGCCATGGAGCAGTGTAGAAAGTTAAAAGTTGAAAGTTAAAAGTTAAAACCTGAAAGTCAAAGCGTATTCAATCATTCTCTCCTTCACTCATTCAAAATTCTATCATTCTCTCATTAATGTTTACAATCGTATCTTTGCGCCATGTCAAAAACGTTCGAGGAATTTGGTTTTAACAAACAAGTGTTAACTGCCATTGCAGATGCGGGTTACACCCAACCAACACCCATACAGGAGAAAGCCATTCCACCAATCTTAAACGGGCAAGATGTTTTGGGCATTGCACAAACCGGAACTGGAAAAACCGCCGCTTACGTTTTACCGATGATCATGAAGCTGAAATACGCTCAAGGAAATGACATTAGAGGCCTAATTGTTGCGCCAACGCGTGAACTGGCAATGCAAATTGAAGAAAACGTTAAAGTATATTCGCAAAATACAGATTTACGCTCTCTGGTAATCTACGGAGGTTTAGGTCCCAAAACACAAATTGAGGCATTAAAAAAAGGTGTCGATATTTTGATTACCACTCCCGGTAGGTTCATGGATTTATATTTGGAAGGCCACATCGTAACCAAAAAATTGGAAGTTTTAGTTTTAGATGAAGCCGATAAAATGATGGATATGGGCTTTATGCCCCAGATCAATAAAATTTTAGAAGTGGTTCCGCGTAAACGCCAGAATATGCTCTTTTCTGCTACGATGAGCGAGCGAATAGAGAAGCTAGCTGAAAACTTTTTACTGTGGCCAACAAAAATCGAGGTTACTCCGCAAGCTACACCAGCAACCACTGTTGAGCAGGTTCTTTTTAATGTCCCTAACTT
>DASSWV010000386.1:0-7035 GCA_035704545.1 Pelobium sp. | reverse complement strand
CAAAGCTTTACCTCAGCATAATTGTTTTTAAGATTAGAGTTGTTGGTATCTGCCCCAATATTGCACCATTCGCCAAGTACGGAGTTGCCTAAATAGCCCTCATGACCTTTGGCAGAATTGCCCCAAATCACTGCGTTGTTTATTTCTCCACCCACTCTTGAGTTTGGCCCAATGGTGGTTGCTCCGTATATTTTGGCCCCCATTTTAATTTGAGAATCATGACATAAAGCTAAAGCACCTCTAATATTTGATCCTTCCCAAATCTGGCTATTTTTACCTAGATATATGGGGCCACTTTTGGTGTTAAAATTACAACATTCTGCTTGCACACCTTCCTCCACAAAAATATCGTCACCGATAACCGTGTTGGTAGTGCTTAACTTTTCAGATTTTCTACCTTTTGTTAAAACATCGAAATCAGCTCTAATCGCGTCGGCATTATACTTAAATAAATCTTCTGGATAAGTAATCTTCGTGAAAAAACCTTGGTAAGCCACCACTTTAAACTCGCTTAAATCAGCCAAATTTATTGCACTTTTCGTGGATTTAACTGCGATACAAACCTCGTCACTCATCAAAGCTTCGCCTTCATTTAAAGCTTCAACTGCTTCTAACATGATAGCGTTAGGGCAAACAGAACCATTGATAAAAATTTGATTTTCTGTGGATTTTGACAAAAATTTATCTTGTAGATAAGGCTGAGTTTGGTAAAAGCCTTCTGTTTTAAAATGGAATAGCCACTTTTCAGAAATTTTCATTATCCCGATTCGAAGATCTGCAACCGGCCGAGTAGCCGTTAACGGGAGTAAAGTTTCACGAGATTGATCATCAAAAAAAATGATTGTCATATTGCAAAAAAACAAAAAAGTCCCAACTTTAAAGAAGGGACTTTATATATTAATCTTTTTTAGCTTATTTCTTAGCGTAACGAGTTTTGAATTTGTCAATACGTCCAGCTGTATCTACCAATTTCATTTTACCAGTATAAAATGGGTGTGAAGTGTGAGAAATCTCTAGTTTCACCAATGGATACTCATTTCCGTCTTCCCACTTAACAGTTTCGTTTGTGTTGATGCAAGATTTAGTGATAAAAGAATACTCGTTAGACATATCTTTAAAAACAACTAATCTATAGTTCGATGGATGCAAATCTTTTTTCATGCTATTTCTTTAATCTGTACCTAATTTTTAGGAGGTGCAAATATATTAATTATTTTTTGGTTTTAACAAACAGGAATCTAAAATTTTAAAATAGAGCTATCGTTGACCACCTCTTTCACTATGTCGTCCAGCTGCCTAACAGCAACTTCTAGCAAGTCCACATATTCCTGGTTAAACACCTCTTTTTCATGTTTGATCAAATCCACCAATCCTAAGACCGATGTAAGTGGCCCCCTAACCTTGTGAGCGTGTGTCCATGCAATTTTGCTCATCGCTTCGTTGGCCTGCTTGGTAAAGTTCAGTTGCTTTTTAAGTTGTAAAATATTATTTACTTGGATAGCTAACATTTTTAAATGTGAAAGTTCTTCTGCGGAAAGGTCATTGGGTTTCTGATCGTAAACACACAATGTTCCGATTTTGTAGCCATCGGCAGATTCTAGATTTGCACTAGCATAAAATCTTACATTTAAATCTCCAGTTACAGAAGGAAGATTTTTAAATCGGTCATCTTTTGTTGCATCCCTAACTATAATTGCATCGTCCTGCTCTATGGCGTAAGTGCAAAAAGAGGTTGCTCTGGGCATTCGCTCTATCTCAATCCCTTCGCTTGACAAAATAATTTGATCTTCCACATCAAGCAATGTAATAAGGGCGATAGGCTTTTTGGTGAGTACAGAGGCGAGTTTCGCTATATGCGAAATCTCTTTTTTAACATCAAAAAGCAAATACTCGCTAACTGCTTTTAACCGCCTTGCCTCATAGCTAATATCCATTTGTTTAAAATGACTTTTTTAAATGTACAAACTTAAGTAAAACAAAATGCAGATAATCAATTGAGTAATGAATTAATTAGTTGTTTTAAAAAATCAAACCGTCCAAAATTGCACTTTAATGACCAATTTAATGTAAGTAACATCACTTATACCCTGTTGCTGAAAAGTTTTTTTATTACATTTGCAATGTATTTAAATCAAATCTAAATAAGATGTTAAAAACTCCTATATATTTAGACAACAACGCAACTACTCCTTTAGATCCTCGAGTGCTGGAAGCAATGTTGCCTTACTTTACAGAAAAATTCGGAAACGCAGCCAGTAGAAACCATCCTTTTGGTTGGGCTGCTGAAGAAGGTGTTGATTATGCTCGTGAACAAGTGGCAAAATTAATAGGCGCATCAGAAAAAGAAATCATCTTTACATCAGGCGCTACCGAGTCTGACAACTTGGCTCTCAAAGGCGTATATGAGATGTACCAAGAAAAAGGCAATCATATTATTACCTTAACCACCGAACACAAAGCGGTTTTGGATGCTTGTAAACATTTAGAAAAACTCGGCGCCAACATTACTTATTTAGATGTAGAGGCTGATGGGTTGGTTGACTTAGGAAAATTAGAGGCAGCATTTACAGATCAAACTATATTGGTGGCTATTATGTATGCCAATAACGAAATTGGTGTAATACAGCCAGTTAAGGAAATTTCCGCATTAGCGCACAAGCATGGTGCTTTATATTTCACGGATGCAGTGCAGGCAGTTGGTAAAATTCCGGTAAATGTTATTGAAGACGGAATTGATTTGTTAGCACTTTCTGCACATAAAATGTACGGACCAAAAGGTGTTGGCGCATTATATGTGAGAAGAAAAAATCCAAGAGTCAAAGTTACCTCACAGATAGACGGTGGAGGTCACGAACGTGGAATGCGTTCCGGTACTTTAAACGTTCCTGGAATTGTAGGTTTAGGTAAAGCTTGTGAGCTTGCTTACAACGAAATGGAAGAAGAAGCAAAAAGATTATCAGCTTTACGCGATAAACTGGAAAGCGGACTAACTGTTTTAGAAGAATCTTACGTTAACGGAAACGTGGAACACAGATTACCTCATACAGCAAATATTTCTTTCAAATATGTAGAAGGTGAAGGGTTGATGATGGCAATGAAAGATATGGCTGTTTCTTCTGGCTCAGCTTGTACTTCGGCATCTTTAGAACCATCTTATGTATTAAAAAGCTTAGGTTTATCTGACGATTTGGCACATTCTTCAATCCGTTTCGGTTTAGGACGATTTACCACCGAAGAAGAAGTTGATTTCGCTATTGAGAACACCTTAAAAGCGGTTAATCATTTAAGAGAACTTTCTCCGTTATGGGAAATGTTTAAAGAAGGCATAGATCTTGACTCTATTGAGTGGGCAGCGCATTAAAATCAAAGTAAAAAGTTAAAAGTCTAAAGTGAAAAGTAGATAATATTTAGGCATATAATAATTAAAATTATAAAGACATGGCATATTCAGATAAAGTAATTGATCATTACAGCAACCCAAGAAACGTGGGTACGCTTGACAAATCTAAATCAAGTGTTGGTACTGGTTTAGTTGGTGCACCAGAATGCGGTGACGTAATGCGTTTGCAAATTGAGGTTGATGAAAACCACATGATTACCGATGCAAAATTTAAAACTTTCGGTTGTGGTTCTGCGATTGCATCTTCTTCTTTAGCTACAGAGTGGTTAAAAGGAAAAAGCATTGACGAAGCTTTAACTATTGACAATATGGATATAGTTGAAGAATTAGCTTTACCCCCAGTAAAAATTCATTGTTCTGTTTTAGCAGAAGACGCAATTAAATCGGCAATTAACGATTACCGCGTAAAAAACGGAATGGAAGCTATTGAATTAGAGAAATCACACCACTAGTCTTTAGAAGTGAGATATGAGATAGGAGACTTAGTTGCGTCTCACATCTCATATCTATAATCTCAAATCTAAAATTATGGTAACAATAACTGATAAAGCAAAAAGCAAGATAGAAGAGCTAATTAAGGATGCAGGATTGGATGATTCTCATTTCTTAAGGGTTTCTGTCAAAGGCGGTGGCTGTTCGGGACTTTCGTACAATATGGATTTCGATAACGAAAACCAAAAAGGCGATCAAGAGTTTGAGGATAAAGGAATGAAGATTGTTTTAGATATGAAATCATTTCTTTATTTAGCAGGCACCGAGCTTGATTTTTCTGACGGCTTAAACGGTAAGGGATTTAACTTTATTAATCCTAATGCTTCACGTACCTGTGGTTGTGGAGAGAGTTTTTCTGTATAAACTTATTTTCTTTATTTTTGTGAAAGGGCGTCTTTTTAAGATGCCCTTTTGTATTTTTAGATAAATACACTAATATTGTTATCCGTTAATGCCAATTAGCCCGTTAAAATGAATAATATTCCCGAATTAAGTACTGTTCCTCAGCTATTAAGAAATGTAGTCCAAAATATACATTCGGCTGATGACACCTTCCTACTTAGCAAAATAAATGATAAATGGGAAGAGGTTTCATTTAAAACAACGTTGGATAATGCGGACGCCATTAGCGCTTATTTCTTAGAAATGAGAATCAACAAAGGCGATAGGGTTGCATTTATCATAGATAACTGTCCAGAATACGTTTACTATGATCAGGCTTTGCAACAAATTGGTGCGGTAAATACTTCCATCTACCCTACCCTTTCAGAAACTGAAATTGAATACATTTTACTGGATTCAGGAGCAAAAACCATCTTAGTTGGTAGCTCTTTTTTATTAAAGAAAATATTAAAAATCGCCAATCATTGTCCGGATTTGGTTCGGATTATCCCAATTTTCAACGACTTTTCCAAAATCACAGAGAAAACCAAAGTTAACGCTGGAATTATCAGTTTAGCTGATGTAATTAGTGAAGGCAAAAATATTTTGCATAAGTATGCAAGCGAAATCGATAAGCGCCGTTCTCAAGTTGTCTCCTCAGATATATCTGGCTTGATTTACACATCGGGCACCACCGGAACGCCAAAAGGTGTGATGTTAACGCATTCGAACTTTGTAGAAAATGTAAAAGTATGTTTACAGCAGATCCCGGTGATTAATAACCACGAAACGTTTTTATCTTTTTTACCATTGTCACACGTATTTGAACGTACAGCAACTTATCATGTTTGTTGCACCATGGGCTGTAAAATTGCTTTCGCCGAAAGTTTAGAGCTGTTAGCCAAGAACATGGGCGAGGTAAAACCCACGGTAATGTCATGCGTTCCGCGTTTGTTAGAAAAAATACACGACAAAGCTATTAAAGGTGGTACGGCGGCAGGTGGCGCAAAGGCTAAGATATTTACTTGGGCGCTAGCAACAGGTAAAACTTATCGCGAGGTACAAGAAGCTGGCAATACTCCTAGTTTGATTCTTTCAGCGAAACACCGTATTGCAGATAAATTGGTTTTTAGCAAAATAAAAGAGAAAACCGGTGGCCGATTAAAGTTTATGATATCCGGAGGTGCCGCACTTCCTAAAAATGTAGGAGAATTTTTCGGCGATTTGGGCATCAAAATATTAGAAGGTTTTGGTTTAACGGAAACTTCCCCGGTAATGTCCGTTACCGAATATCATCGCCAAGTTTACGGAACGGTTGGCAGAATAATTCCGGGGATAGAAGTTGGGATACAGGATGTAGAAACTAAAAAATTCATCAACATTCAAACGCATGAAACTTTTAATGAAGCGTTTGTTTGTGAGGAAGGAGAAATATGTGTTAGAGGGCATTGCGTGATGAAAGGCTACTGGAATAAGCCCGAAGAAACTGCTGAGGTGATTGATGAAGATGGCTGGTTCCATACTGGCGATATAGGTAGGTTTTTTAAAGGCAATTTACAGATTACTGATAGAATTAAGAATATGTTGGTCAACGCTTTTGGGAAAAACATTTACCCAACGCCAGTTGAAAACACTTACTTAAAAACCCCGAAAATTGAAGGGATTTTTTTGATAGGCGACAAACGGGAGTACATTACCGCAATTATTACCCCAAACAGAGAAACTTTACAAGAGACTTTCCACTTAGAAGATTCTTTTTTTGAGCAGGCAGATTTATTTATTGACGATGAAAACATTGTAAAATGGTTTGCCGAAGACATCAAAAAGCTATCGCCCGAATTGGCGAAGTTTGAACGTATAAAACACTTCATCATCAAAAGAAACCCATTTACCATTGAAGAGGGAGACCTCACTCCCACCATGAAACCGAAGCGTAAAATCATTGAAAAAAAATACATCGAGTACATTAACAATATGTACAATTCAAACGTGGAAATGCACTAAATTCATTTTAAATATGGAGGATATTTTGCAATAAAAAAGGATATTTGCAAAAAATTAAAGATGCCATCTGCAAGTAAACAAAGAGCTTTTATTGGTTTAATATTTTTTTCTATCGGTGTAGGTTTTGCTAGTTGGGCATCGCGTATTCCAGATATTAAAGCCTATTTTAATTTAAACGATGCAGAATTAGGATCGCTTTTGATTTTAATGCCTGTTAGTTCTTTAATTAGTTTACCTTTTTCGGGTTGGCTGGTTTCAAAATTCAACAGTCGTAAACCTTTAATCATATCCATTTTTTTAAATGCGTGTGCTTTAGTGCTTATCGGTAATGCGCATTCCGTTCTCGTTTTATCAATCGGTATTTCGTTGTTTTCTTTCACAACTCGAACGTTAAATCTTTCGTTAAATACGCAAGGGGTAAACCTACAAAAACAATTCAGTAAAAACATTTTAGGAACTTTCCACGGCTTATGGAGTGCCGGAGGAATTGTTGGCGCAGCACTTACTACCGTATTGCTAAATTTTAAAATTAGCATTGAGATCCACTTAATATTTATCGCAATTATTGCAATTATTGCTTGCGGGATAGCATATCCTTTCCTAATAAAAAACGATCGTCCGGCAACTGGTAATAAACTCATTATTGGAAAACCAGATCCCTATATTTTCATGTTAGGCTTAATTGCTTTTTGTGCTGCGGTTTGCGAAGGCGGAATGTTTGATTGGAGCGGAGTTTATTTTAAAGAAGTCATCAAAGC
>DASSWV010000356.1:0-2857 GCA_035704545.1 Pelobium sp. | reverse complement strand
TTGGTTATTATAGATTGAATCCTTTCCAACGTTTTCTTCTCTCCGCACAAACTCAAAAATGCTTCTCTTTCCAAATCCAATAAATATTGCTCTGTGACTAAAGTTGGTGCAGATAAATCGCCACCGCACATTACGTATCCTAATTTTTGGGAGATCTTTTGATCATGATCGGAAATATAATTTCCAGACCTCATGCTGTTTGCACCGGCATAAACCATTCCTAATCCGTATTTTCCTAATACTTTAATATCCGACCTCCTTACAGGCTGGGTGTATCCGGCATTTGCTAATTCTAAAGCTTTTTCTTTGGCATCGGCGATGAGCCTGCTTCTGTTCATTGATATAGAAAATTTGTCTTTCAAGAGATAACCCAAATCATAAGCTTCTAAAGCTGATGTAGAAACTTTCGCCATGGCGATGGTCAGGAATTTTTCTTTTAAAACGTTCTGCTCAATTTGTTCGGCATGGAACTCATCCGAGGCTCGTAAAGTCATCTCTTTAGTTCCACCGCCGCCTGGGATTAAACCGACCCCAAACTCTACCAGTCCCATATAAGTTTCGGCGCTCAGTTGCACATGATCTGCATGCAATGCGAATTCGCAACCACCACCTAAAGTGAGGTTATGCGGAGCCACCACTACCGGAATAGAAGAATAACGCAAACGCATGGAAGTATTCTGGAACATTTTAATGGCCATGTTCACTTCATCCCATTCCTGCTCAACCGCCATCATAAAAATCATTCCTACGTTAGCTCCGGCCGAGAAATTTGCACCATCGTTCCCAATCACCAAGCCTCTATAGTCTTTTTCGGCAATATCAATTGCTTTATTAATTCCTGATAAAACTTCGCCGCCAATGGTATTCATTTTAGTGTGGAACTCTAGGTTTAAAATACCATCGCCCAAATCAGTCAAAGTTGTTCCTGCGTTTTTCCAGATGGTTTTATTTGCTCTAATGTTATCCAAAACAATAAACGCATCCTGCCCGGGAATGGCTTTGTAAGATTTAGTTGGGATATCGTAATAACTTTTGTTGCCATTTTCAATTTTATAAAAGGAACTGTTTCCAGCCTCCAACATTTCGCTTACCCATTTTGCTGGAGTTTTACCGTTGGCTTTCATCATTTCCACACCTTCTTTCACACCCAGCGCATCCCAAACTTCAAACGGACCTAACTCCCAACCAAAACCAGCTCTCATGGCATCGTCAATTCTGTACAATTCATCAGAAATTTCTGGAATTCTGTTAGAAACGTATTCAAACAATCCTGAGAAAGAAATCCTGAAAAACTCTGCCGCTTTATCCTTTCCGGCTGCATAAACTTTCATTCGCTGGTGCAAATTTTCTACAGGTTTAGTTGCATCAAGCGTTGCGGATTTCACTTTATTTTGAGGACGATACTCCAACGTCTTTAGATCTAAAGCTAAAATCTCCGTTTTGCCGTCGTTATTTTTTGTTTTTTTGTAGAAACCCTGCCCAGTTTTATCACCTAGCCACTTGTTTTCTTGCATTTTCTTTACATAATCTGGCAGTACAAAAACTTCTTTCTGTTCATCGTTAGGTACGTTTTCTGCCAAGCCATTTGCCACGTTAATCATGGTATCTAAGCCTACCACATCAGTAGTACGGAAAGTGGCAGATTTTGGTCGGCCTAACGCAGGACCGGTAAATTTGTCCACTTCCTCAACCGTTAAATCCATTTTTTCTACCAAATGCAACAAGGCCATGATAGAATAAACGCCTACGCGGTTTGCAATAAAAGCCGGTGTATCTTTACACAAAACAGTGGTTTTACCTAAGAACTTATCCCCGTAATGCATTAAAAAATCTACAATTTCTGTATCAGTATCTGGCGTTGGGATAATTTCTAACAATCTTAAATAACGTGGCGGATTAAAAAAGTGGGTGCCACAGAAATGCTTTTTAAAATCTTCTGAGCGGCCTTCGGCCATCAAGTGGATAGGAATTCCTGAAGTATTAGAAGTGATTAAAGTACCCGGTTTTCTAAACTGCTCAACCTGATCGTAAACTATCTTTTTGATTTTAAGATTTTCTACTACCACCTCAATTGTCCAGTCGCAATTGGCAATATCCGCCATATTGTCTTCAAAGTTGCCGGTAGTAATTTTATTTAAAACCGCTTTGTTGTAAATTGGGGAGGGATTGGATTTTGCAGCAAAAGCTAAAGCATCATTTACTATTCTATTGCGCACAACGGGGCTTTCTAATGTTAAGCCTTTCGCTTGCTCTTTATCATTTAATTCTTTTGGCAAAATATCCAAAAGCAAAACTTCTACTCCTAGGTTTGCAAAGTGGCAAGCTATTCTAGAGCCCATAATTCCGGATCCTAGTACTGCTACTTTTTTGATTGATCTTTTCATAAAAATTAAAATATCAAGGTTTGTAATTGGTAGTTAACTCATTAATCAACTTCAACGAGCTTACCAGTTGCGCTTTTTCATTCTCGCCTAAATTAGCATCTAAGTAATCATTAAACTTTTTCACTACCACTCTGGCTAAATGTCTTTTTTCTTTTCCAAGATCAGTTAAATAAAGCTTCACCGATCTTTTATCGGTAAGGTGACTTCCCCGATAGATTAAACCTGTTTTTTCTAAATTATTTAACATTCTACTTAAGCTTGTAGATTTTAAACCTAATAGTGCAGCTACCTCGCTTACTGTGGTGCCGTCTTCCTCGTCGATGTTTATCAATAGGTAACCTATTGACTGTGTTATGCCAAATTCAGACGCTAATTGATTGTACCTGTTAGCAATGTTTTGCCAGGTTATTTTCAGATGGTAATCAATAGTTTCCTGTTGCGTCATTAATAAAGGTTTAAATAAAAAACTAACT
>DASSWV010000360.1:0-2177 GCA_035704545.1 Pelobium sp. | reverse complement strand
AATTCCTTGCGTGGCAGTTGCAATCCAGTCTTTTCCCTTATCAGTTTGACTAAAAACAAACCCGCCGTCCCAAGGTGCTTTTTTTGCTACAATTGGGTTTCCAGAATAATAAACCGTGAAGCTATCCTGTTGTCCTTTTTTGATTTCTTTATCGAAACTTAAAAATACCGCATTAAATTCTCTCTTAAATTTTACCACTTTGCCATGATGTACCACTTTCTCAATTTTGAGATTTGAAAATAAATCAAATTGTAGCTTGGTAAAATTGTTTGTAGCTGTAAATTTAAAAAGATTGCTTCCGCTGATGAATTTTTCATCCGGATTTACCTTGACTTTTAAATGGTAATAATTAATATCATAGCAGGTTCGGTACGTAGACGTCAAGCTTCCTCGCAAAGAATCTGCTCTGCTGTAATCCACACTTATTTTAACCTGTGCGGTGCTCATCAGCGAAAGCGATACCAAAAACGTACAGAAAATATAAATTATGGCTCTCATAACGATAGATAATGTAAACGCAAATATCACAAAAAGTATTTTACAAACTACAGTCAGACAAAACGGGGCTTTACTTTCTGTTTCCGATTTTTTAAAATAGATTTGAAGCATGGTAGAAAAGCCAAATTTACGAACTGTAAAAGTAATGCGCTATGTAACTCCTTTAAGAGAAGGAGGATCAATGCCGGCAATTGCAGAAGCTGATGATGAGTTTCTTTACGTTTTAAAATTTAGGGGCGCTGGACAAGGTACAAATGCGCTGATTTCTGAATTGATTGGAGGCGAGATAGCTCGTAAATTGGGTTTAAAAGTGCCGGAGCTGGTTTTTGCAGAATTGGATGAAGCTTTCGGACGGACAGAAGCAGATGAGGAAATCCAGGATTTGCTGAAATTCAGCACCGGCTTAAACTTGGCTTTACATTATTTATCTGGAGCCATAACTTTTGATCCTGCGGTAAATACATTGGATGAAGATTTAGCATCCACCATAGTTTGGATGGATGCTTTGTTAATGAACATGGACCGTACCGCAAAAAACACCAACATGTTGATGTGGCACAAAGAACTTTGGCTGATTGACCACGGCGCATCTTTGTACTTCCACCATTCTTGGACTAACTGGAAGGAGCAAGCAAAATCGCCATTTTTATTGATAAAAGACCATGTATTATTAAAACAAGCCAATAAAATTGCTTCCGTTGACGAAAAAGCAAAGCAATTATTAACTGAAGATTTTTTGAAAAGCGTGGTAAGTTTAATTCCTGATGAATGGCTTAACGACAATTTTTTTGAAACACCACAGGAATTTAGAGATGCCTATCTAGCGTTTTTGACAACTCGTTTAATTCACTCTGATAACTTTATAAAAGCAATTGAAGATGCAAGGACAGCACTTATTTGAGTATGCAATTATAAGAGTTGTGCCCAGGGTAGAACGCGAGGAATTTATTAACGTGGGGGTGGTTTTGTTTTGTAAGAGCCAAGGCTTTTTAAAAGCAAAAATTGTAATAGATAGAAATAAGCTTACCGCTTTAAATAACGACTTAGACATTGATGAGCTGGAAAAAAATCTAGATGCTTTTATAGCGATTTGTGATGGGAATAATACGACTTCAATAATTGCCCGTTTTGATTTACCCTCCAGGTTTCGATGGCTTACAGCTACAAGAAGCACCATAGTGCAATGTTCAAAGGTGCATCCCGGTTTTTGTAAAAACCTAGATCAAAAACTAGAACAGATTCTTGAGCAGATGGTTTTGTAGTGCTTTAATTTTTCCTGTTATTCTCATTAATAGACTCCATTTTTTCTTTTCCTCTTCGATATTTTGTATTGGTCTGGTTTTTGGGAACTCACGGTTTTTAAACATCAAAAAACTATAAAAACATGAGAAAGTTAATTTTAATGACCGCACTTGGTCTGGGCGTACTGTCTTTCCAGGCTTGCACCAACCAACAAGCAAACAACGACAGTAAGGACAGCTTAGATTCTTTGAACGAGCAGCCAATGGTACAAACTACCGATGATGGTTCGGAATTTTTAACCGAAGCGGCAAGTGGTGGAATGATGCAAGTAGAGTTGGGTAAGCTAGCGTTGGAGAAGTCACAAAACGCAAAAGTTAGAGAGTTTGCCACCATGATGGTTGAACAGCACACCAATGCAAACGACGAATTGAAGCAGT
>DASSWV010000334.1:0-5429 GCA_035704545.1 Pelobium sp. | reverse complement strand
AAGTATTTTCAATAAGTTGGGAGTTGAGACCGAAGGCTAAATTTGACCCTCCAACAAAAACCAAACGGTTGCTATCTAAGCTGTTTAACCGAGCTTCTTTATCTATCAAAGTTGCCAAGTAATCTGTACTAAGATCATACTTGCGTTCAAAATTTACAGAGAAATAATAAACCACTGAAGATATCAACAAAAGAAATATAATACTCTTTATAAAAAACTTTTGCATAACGTTAAAATTGGAAATAAATAAACTGTCTATCGTCAAACACGCCGGTAAGTAAAATGACCATTACCACAGTAAAGTAAACCAACCATCGTAACGTTATTGGTAATTTTACAAACTTTTTTGATAATTGATATTTGTCTTGCAGATAGTTTATTGTTTCTAAAAATACAATTAGAAATATAGGCCAAGCTTTTGCCGTTCCTAAGTACTCAAAAATAAGTTGCCCGTTCATTAAATCTATACACATCTGTGGGAAACCAGTGAACATCTGAGTAATAATATACGTAGCCGTGTCTAAATTATCGGCTCTAAAGAAAACCCAGGCAACACCCACTAAAAAAAAAGTGGTTAAAGGTGCAAGTAGCGGAATTTTATCTAAAAATATTTTTTTGCTTACCTTTTGTCTAAAATTTTCTGTTAGCCTACCGAAAATGATGTAGAAGCCATGCAAAGCACCCCAAACAACAAATGTCCAATTTGCGCCATGCCAAAGTCCACTCACTAAAAAAACAATAAAAATATTAAGATACCATCTTTCAATAGCCACTCTGTTTCCCCCTAAAGGGATGTATAGGTAATCTTTAAACCAAGTAGAGAGAGAAATATGCCAACGGCTCCAAAACTCGTGTACACTTTTTGAATGGTAAGGCCTGTTGAAATTGTTCATCAAATTAAATCCCATCACTCTGGCGGCACCAATTGCCATATCAGAATAGCCCGAAAAATCGCAGAATATTTGAAATGCAAAAAATATAGTAGCTATAATTAAACTTGATGTAATGTGTGCTTGGGGGTTGTTATAAACGGCATCCACAATAATCGCCAAGCGGTCTGCAATTACCACCTTTTTAAATAAGCCCCAAAGCATTAAACGCAAACCACTAGTGATACGGTTGTAATCAAAATCGTATTTTTCTCTAAACTGGTGTAATAAGTTTTGTGGTCTTTCAATTGGCCCCGCTACCAATTGCGGATAAAACATCACATATAATGAATAGATACCGAAATGTCGCTCGGCTTTTTGGTGCCCTCGATAAACCTCAATAGTATAGCTCATTGCTTGGAAAGTGTGGAAAGATAAGCCCACAGGCAATAAAATATTTAAGTAAGGGATTGGGTTTTCTAAAGCGAAACCATGCATTAGAAATGTAAAACTATCGTTTAAAAAATTATAATATTTAAATATACAAAGTACGCCAACATTAGCAATTAGGCTGATAATCAACCACCATTTTCTTTTTTTACCACTTGCATTCTCAATAAAAATACCAGCGTAATAATCAATAACTATCGTAAACGCAAGTATTAAAATATAAATGGGCACAAATGCCATATAGAAATAGCAGCTGGCCGCTAACAATAGAAACCACCTGTTTTTATAAGGCAATGCAAAGTAAAGGCTGGTAACAACAATGAAAAATATGAGAAACTGAAATGAGTTGAAGAGCATATTTTATAAAATATTGTTGTTGGACGCAAGTTTTGATGCGTTTCAAAGATAGTATTTAAAAGTTTTATTAAAAGTTGAAAAATTACTACTTCATAAAAAAAATAGTTATCGATCTTTGAAAGGCAGTAAACTGTGTTAATGTGCTGTTTTTACATTTGGAGTGTAACAGATATTCTCTATTTTTACAACCCAAACAAATTACATTATGGCAAAAGCTGGAGATTTAAAAACAGGAAACGTAATTCGCTTTAATGGCGATTTAGTTACAATAGATGAGTTGATACACCGTACCCCTGGAAAAGGCGGTGCCTTTTATACTGGTAAAATGAGAAGTATCAAAACCGGGAAAATTATTGAGTTACGTATGCGTACCGATGAAGAGGTTGATCTTTGCAGGGTTGAAACTACTGATTATCAATATTTGTACGAGGACGGTGATTATTTTGTAGTGATGGACAATGTGAGTTTTGAACAATTTAACGTTCCAAAAAGCTTGTTTGGAGATTCTGCCCGTTTTTTAAAGGAAGGTATGAATGTGCTTATTTCTATGGAAAGTGAAGAACCAATTATTGCGAAAGCACCAAACAATGTAGAATTAGAGATAGTTTACACCGAGCCTGCTGTTAAAGGAGATACTTCTACCAACGCTTTAAAAAATGCTACTGTTGAAACCGGCATCGAGATCAAGGTTCCTTTATTTGTTAACCAAGGAGATAAAGTAAGAGTAGACACTGCAACCGGAGCTTATATTGAACGTGTGAAATAAGCCTTAACAAGCTGAAGGCATAAAGCTTAAAGCGGAAAGCTGATTTGCAAAGTTCAAACTTGTTCAGCTTTCCTTGGCAAAAGCTTATGATAATTTAATCAAAAGAAGCAAACTTTTCAGTTTGCTTCTTTTGTGAATACACTTTACTTTAAAATAGGTTTTAGCTTTCTGCTTTTAGCCTTCGGTCTTTAGCTTTTGCTTTATGCTTAACTAAACCAGCTCGCCGTATAACTCTAAACGTTGTTTTTTTACAGTATCGTTGGTAATGTATTCATCGTAATCCATCAGTTTATCCAACACTCCTTTGGGCGTAACTTCAATTACTCTGTTTGCAACAGTTTCTGTTAACTCGTGATCTCGTGATGTAAATAAAATCACCCCTTTAAAATCTTTCATCCCGTTGTTCAATGCGGTAATTGATTCCAAATCTAAGTGATTGGTAGGTTCGTCAAACAATAAAACGTTTGGCGCTTCTAACATCATTTTAGAGAACATACAGCGCATCTTTTCCCCTCCAGAAAGTACACTGGATTTTTTAAAGACTTCTTCGCCAGAAAACAACATTCTTCCTAAAAAGCTTCTGATAAAGGTTTCGTCTTTTTCTTCTTTAGAGTATTCACGCAACCAATCTACCAAGTTATCGTCTTTTCCATCAAAATAACCGTGGTTATCAATGGGTAAACTTGCCGGAATTACAGTAACGCCCCATTTAAAATCTCCTTTAAAATCAGTGTCTCTACCAGCTAATATATCATGTAATGCACTAGTTGCCAAGGAATTTTGCGAGAGCAAAGCAACTTTATCTCCTTTGTTAATGGTAAAGCTGATATTTTTGAAAAGCGTTTCTCCGTTAACCACCTTCGTTAAGTTTTCAACTTGTAAAACCTGATCACCTAAATCACGTCCCATTTGGTTGAACATAATCGCTGGGTATTTACGGCTCGAAGCTTTAATTTCGTCTACGTTGATTTTATCCAACGCTTTTTTACGAGATGTTGCCTGTTTAGATTTTGAAGCATTTGCAGAGAAACGACGGATAAATTCCTGAAGTTCTTTAATCTTATCTTCCGCTTTTTTGTTTTGATCAGAACGTTGACGTAAAGCTAACTGAGAAGATTCGTACCAAAAACTATAGTTACCGGTGTAAATATTCATCTTGCTGAAATCAATATCAACAATATGCGTACAAACTGTATCTAAAAAGTGCCTATCGTGGGAAACCACTAAAACAATGTTCTGGTAGTCCGCTAAAAAGTTTTCTAACCAGCCAACAGTCTCAATGTCCAAATCATTGGTAGGCTCATCTAAAATCAAAATATCTGGGTTTCCGAAAAGCGCCTGAGCCAACAAAGCCCTAACTTTCTCATTCCCGTCTAACTCTTTAATTAACTTATTGTGTTTGTCTTCTTTGATGCCCAAATTGCTCAGGAGAGTAGCTGCGTCGTTTTCGGCGTTCCATCCATCCATTTCTGCAAAAATATTTTCCAGTTCACCGGCTCTTAAACCATCGGCTTCTGTAAAATCTTCTTTCATATAAATGGCATCTTTCTCTTTCATGATGGCGTAGAGTTCTTTCCAGCCCATCATTACAGTTTCTAGAACTGTAAACTCATCAAACTCGTAATGATTTTGATTTAAAACCGCCATACGTTCGCCAGGAGTAAAACTGATAGAACCACTTGTTGGATCAACCTCGCCAGCTAATATTTTCATAAACGTAGATTTACCTGCGCCATTTGCACCGATAACTCCGTAGCAATTCCCTTGTGTAAACTTGAGGTTAACGTCCTCAAACAATGTACGTTTTCCAAAACGTAAGGATAAATTTGAAACTGTAATCATAATTAGCGCAAAGGTAAGGTTTATGTATTACAAATTTTATTGACGGCTGTGATTAGTTGAAGCAATTTATATTGTACTGATAAAACAATCAATATCAAATAAACACAGCCTAAAGGCTTTTCTTAAGCATTTTTCTGGTAAGAAATAAAACCAACAAAGCAAACATTATCCAAAAATCTATAAGTGCAATTTTAGAAATTAGCGGATTATTACTTAGATAAGCTACTAAAAAAGAAATAAATGCAAGCGTGGCAAGGATGTAGATACAGCGCATTAAATTAAATTTCGTCTAATTTATCTAAAAACCTTTCTTGTCGGTTTAAAACAACTCTTTAGACTAAAATTACTTGCAATTGGTATATTTCTTACCCAGATAGTTTGGTGTTTTTAGAGATTTTATTAGAAAACTCCTTCGGGTTGATTTGATATTTGGCTTTAAAAAGTCTTGAAAAATAGCTTTTGTTTGATATCCCTATATTGTCTGCAATTTCGCTGATGTTTAGCTCTCCAATCATCAATTGATCTCGGGCGTATGCCAGCCTTAGCTCATTAAGGAAATTGTTTACCGTTTGGCCAAACATATATCTAAAACCTTCTTGCAACTTGCTAGGGTTTGTGCCTACTTCTTTTGCAATGGCACTAATGGTTAGTGGTGTACTTAAATTTTGTTTAAGCATTGCCGCCGCCTTTTGTATTTTATCCATATCACTTTTGCGGAGGATTTGCCTTTTTGGTTCTGTTCGTTTATCGTCCTGGTAATCTTGAATTTGTATGCTCAAAATTTCGTTTGATTTACCTTCTAAAAATAAACGCCTGGTAAAACCATCGAGCCTGCTGGTTTTGATATGATCGATACAATTCGACATGGACATACTGTAATTGCCATGATAGTAAAACAACTTACGGGCGTTTAAATCCCTAAACAACTTTCTTAGGTTTACATCCACATGGTTTAAATCACAATCTATTTTGTTTTTGAAATCTTTTCTGCTTATTTCCAGACTATTAAGGTGTATTTTTTTATTACGAGGGAAAACTAAGATATGACCGTTTTGTGCTGTACTTGCAACAATTACGTTTTGGAACTGATCAATCACATGGAAATGGTCTTTTTCTTCAAACTTATGTTTTATCTCGCCCTCTGA
>DASSWV010000487.1:0-5144 GCA_035704545.1 Pelobium sp. | reverse complement strand
GAATTAGATTTCGAGATTTTTTATTACAGTATAAAGGTTGTTTTAAGATGAATTTTTCTTCAGCGGGTTCATAGCTCTATTAAGTTATAGGTTTTTAGACTAGCGTATTTATCAATTTGGGCTAGTCTATTGGTTCTGCGGAGGGTGGAGCATTATTCAAGTCGCTCCCCCAGTTAGGATTAGCTTTATTACCCATTACCAAAACTAATTTGCCACCATTTGCGATATCACTTTGGCTAAACCAGGGCTTATTCCAGTCTTTTCCATTTAATTTAGCTGATTGAATATAGATATTGTTTTTAGCATAGTTTTCTGCCTCTATCTCAAAAACCTTATTACCACTTAATTTTAACTTTACGTTTTTGAACATTGGCGTACCAATATTATAGGTGGGAGAGCCTGGTGTTACAGGATAAAATCCCATGGATGAGAATACCACAAAAGCACTCATGCCACCACCGTCTTCATCTCCTGGAAGCCCCATTAAATCGTTCCGGAACCATTGTTTTAATAAGCTACTTATTCTTTTTTGAGTTTTCCAAGGCTGTCCGGCATAATTGTAGAGGTACGGAATATGTAAAGAAGGCTCGTTTGCCATAGAAAACTGGCCAACGTTTCCGGTATGATCGGGTAATTGTGCGTAAAACTCGAACTTGCTTTTTCCTAGGGGCTCTCTAAAAGTTTGGTCCAAGTTATTCACGAAATTTTGTGCTGAACCCATCAAGTTGATCAGATCTTTTGGGTTATGAGGAACATCCCAGCGGTAAACCCATCCGTTATTTTCTCCATAGTAATCCCTAGCACCCATTCCGCCAGAAAATCTATAATCAAAAGGTTCTATAAAATTACCCTCGCTATCTTTCGGATGAAAAAATGCAGTTTTTGGGTTATATACGTTTCTATAGTTGTAAGAGCTTTTTAAGAAGCGTTGGTAATCTTCCTGTTTACCTAATTCTTTAGCTATTTGCGATAAACACCAATCATCATAACTGGTACCTAGAGTTACAGCTATGGGCTGGCGCTTTTCTGTCTTTTTTACTTGCTTGATATACTCTGTTTCGCCAATTTTTAAAGCGGGGAAGTAGCCTTTTTTATGATAAAAAACATCAACATCTGTATTAGGCATGCGTGTCCATGGAAAAAAAGACTTCTCTGTTAAAGCACCTTTACAGGCATTATATGCTGCTTCTAAATCATATCCTCTTAAACCTTTACTATAAGCATCCCAAATTACCGCAACAGCATGGTTCGAATTCATCCGATGACTATCTCCGGTAACTTCTGGAAAGGTGGGCATCCAACCTTCTTTGGTTTGCTGCGCCATACGGATATAAGATTGGATCATGTTTTTTTCCATATCTTCCTGAATCAATACCCGTAGCGGATGCGTTGCTCTATAAGTATCCCAAATCCAGTCGTCTGTATAAAAAGGTTTTCCGTCATCGTTATGTACTTGATTATCTATGCCACTATAATACTTTCCGTCCTCAGACATATTAATCATACGCTCATAAGTGCGGTAAAGGCTGGTATAGAAAACTGTTTTTTGATTTTCATCATTTCCTTCAATCTCAATTTTGCTTAAGGCCTCATTCCAGATTTTTTTGCCTGTTTCTGCAACTTCATTTACATTGAAAGTTTGGATTTCACGTTTTAAATTATTGGCAGCTTGTTGAGCGCTGATGAAAGAAACGCCATAACGAATTCCTATTTCTTTCTCCTTAAAAACTACACCAATAGCTTGGTTTTTTCCTTGAACTAATGTAACCTGATTATTGATTTTTCCATTTTTCACCATTCCAATTTCTGATGGTTTTTGCTCAAACTCCATATACAAATAGACTTTTGTTGGCCCTTTATCAATAACCTGATGACCAGATATTTTATTGTTTTCTATTTGCAAGCTTCCATTTCGGGTATTAATAACCAAAACATTTTCCCCTTCTTCCGGGAATTTTAACTTATAAATAGCCGATTGATGAGACGGAGCAAAATCTACTTCGATATTCTCTTCATCTAAATAAACAGCATACCTGTATGGGGTAATGTTTTCTAAACCATAAGTGTATTTTTTTATGGATTCTAAACCCCTTTTAAGATTTTTATATGGACTTAAATTAAAAGCTGAACTGCCCCGGTGACTAGTAACAATTAGTGGTAATCCATTGATTTGATCTGCGGTAAAGTCATGTCTTTCTGGATAAACTCTTAACATGCTGTTTGGTAAATGCACTGTAGGGAAAGTGGGCACCAATAAATGGCTGATATTACCTAAATAGGGGTTTACATAATCTACAGGGCTTATGTTATTGTCCCCATCTCTCTTTTTGGCAGAGAGAAGCAACAGTACAAACCCTAAACAGAGAATGTACGGGTATCTTGTTTTCATCATAATTATTATAGTATAAGTTTTAAATATTTTTATTTAGTACCTAATGTTTAGCACTCCCAAGCAATTAATTTCGATTTTTGAATCTTCCTTATTTTAACATATTGTTGATCATGTTGGATAATAGCATACCCGCAATTGGATCTGTATTGGTTTTACCGTGTGCCATACTTGAAATTATGGCCGATCCTTTTCCTTCAGCTATTTTAAGTAGTGGATATCCTTTAATTGTCTTCATGTAATCTATCCGTTCACTAATCTCTCCATGGATATAGCCATGAATTTTAATATGGCTGGCGAGTTCCAAAACGTTAATATTTCTATTTACCGTAAATGCGCTATTGCATACTATAGGAATCTTAGGTTTATTATCATTAAAATAACGAAGTGCCAATAAATCAATGTTATCAAACACACTAGATTCAGGTATTTCCATGTTTACTATATCTCCTTCTGTTGGTTTAATCCAACCGGTGATGTACTCAGGAAATACAGCTTTACTTAGTGCCTCACTGTTTAATATGATTACTTTTCCACCTTTGTTTATATAATTCTTAATCGCATTTATAGCTGTTTCTGGTGTGTTATTAATGGATGAAAGAATAACTAAATCGGCTTTAGTGGCCAAAGCGTCAGTAATGCTATTTGCTACAGTATATTTTACCTGCAAAAAATCTAATGATGATGAGCTTTTGGCATGAGCTACCAAAACAATTTTTTTGTCTGTTTTTACGGTCTGTGGCCATGTTTTTTCTGCGATAAATATTTCATACTCGTTTGCAGACATTTCTTGCCCGCCTTCGGTATAGCTAAGTTTCAATTTTGCTTTAGTGGTGCTATTTTTTAGGTTTTCGGGTATTTTTATGTTAGGGGTTACCCAAACACGTTTGTAGTGCCCAACCTTGGAGACATCTACTTTACCAGCAGAAATTCTCTCACCGTTTTCTGTCTCTATCCACCAATTAACAACACCCTCATTTAATGCTCTGCCGTTTTCTAAATCATTAACAATGCAAAAGCGAGTTGATAAAGAATCTCCTGCAAAGAAATTTCGACCCCATATTTCTGCACTTACCAATACTGGTTGCAAAGCCCTTTTTATGGCGAAGTAGGAGGGATATGGTTCTATCGTTTTTGCATCATACACATTACGGAACCAGGTTAACAAAGCAAAGTGTAAAATACCTGATGCTTTGTCATTAGAGCGCCGTAATGCTTCTGCAAGTTCACCTGTGATAAATGATTGTGCTTTTAAAAACAGCTCAGGATTTCCATATCCATAAGCCTGATAGCCAATTAAAGATTGTGGGTTTTGATGAACTAAAGTATAAAAACGTGTTGCATGTCCGGTTTCATTATTGGCATAACCTGTTGACATTTCCTGACTTATCAGCGGTCGACCAGGATTTAAATTGCTTTTTTGAAATTCGCCATTGAATTGCTCAAACACGCTATGGTTGTACCAATTGATGTAGGCATGTACATCATCAATGTCACCATCATCAATATCTTTATAAAAATCTTTACCGTTTTGTTTTTCATTACGGCGGTAATTAGAATCAAAACAAATTGGGCGGGTTGGATCTATCTCACGCATACGTTTTACCACATCTGATATGATTTTCATCTTCACTTTTCGCCTTTCTTTATCAGGATCGTTTTTGTAAAACTTCATCTCATTGTTAATCGTCCAGAACAAGATAGATGGGTGATTACGATATTTTTTAAGCAGACTTAAATACTCATCTGCCCACATTTCAATCAGGTTCATTTCAGGCATAGAACTCTGGATCATTAACCAAGGCCATGTACCCTCGTGGCTAATTCCGATGCCATTCTCGTCTGCAGCATTAATCCAAAGTTTATTGTAAGGAGTGGTGTGTGTACGGGTTACATCAATATTTCCAGCTTTCATAATTTTATAAAAGCTATTGGCCAGCACTTCATCATTAGGGGCAAGTGCAAATGGCGTGTGGTTTCCGCCACGTAACCAATAAGGGTTTCCGTTGAGGTATAGCAATCCGTTTTCAGATTTAAAAGTTCTGAAACCAGACCTCACGGTAAAAACGTCTACTTTTTTTTCTTTGTTTGAAATAATTTTAAAATCAAAATCATAAAGATTTGGCGCTTGTGGACTCCACAATTTTGGCTTAAGATTGTTTATAGTGTAGGTAACTACTTTTTCTTCTCCGGGCTTTAATTTTATTTTCTTTAATGATTCCTCGGAATAGAATAAAAGACGAGTTTTGTTATCAATAATATCGGTGGCTAAATTAAATTCAGAACTTTTATTTGAATGATTTTTTAGCGTAACATCAAAAGAAGCACCATTTAATGTGGGACGAATAAACACATCCTCTACCTTTACCAGGTTACTTATTATTAGTTTAACGGGTTGCCAAATTCCTGCCGGACTATCCTTATAAAAACCATGAGCAATATCTTTAAGCATGGCATTGGTTACAGGTACTGTTACTGCTACATCAACAACTTTGTCTGCATTTTCAATATCCTTGATATAATCTTTAGTAACAAAAACAGAAATTAAATTTTTACCGGGGTGTAGAAATTTAGAAACGTTAGTTCTTATTTCTCCAAACATCCCAACATGTTGTTTTACTAATTTTCCGTTTACATAAACATCTGCCATCTTAGAAACAGCATCTAATACCAGTTCAGCGTTTTTATTTTCGATACCTTCAGGAAGCTCTACCCATTGGCGGTACCATGCTGCTTTTACTTTTTTATAATCAAA
>DASSWV010000481.1:0-2999 GCA_035704545.1 Pelobium sp. | reverse complement strand
AGACCCTGTATTACCATTGTCATTGATGGAAACGGTTACAGAAGCTGCATTATTACCATCTAGGTTAGCATTAGGTCTGAAATAAATATTGGAAGGAATATTTATGTAATTATTTAAGTTAACCAAATTTCCAGTTAAGGTAAGTTCATTGGTCAAATGACCTGCTATGGTAATGCCAGTTCCCGCAGCGACATCAAACATGCCTCCTGTAGCCACTAGCTTTAAGGTAAGTGCTCCACTTCCGGCGTCAATATCACTTATTGTAGCAGATGAAATATCAAAAACATCTTCCGTTGCGTCTTCATTTACAGTAATGGAAGATGGTAAACCAGTAACAGTTGGATTATCATTCACTGCACTGATATTAAAAGTAACTGAAGCAGTATTTGAATTTACAGTTCCATCATTACTTACAAAGGAAATTCCGCCTGCATTAGTTCCATTCAAATTTGCTGTTGGTGTAAAAGTGGCTGCGTCCAAAGCAGTATTAATGGCAGCGAGTGTTCCAGTGGCCGTAAAACTTGCGGAGCCATTTCCTGATCCTCCGAAAGTAATTCCTGTTGTACCAAGCGTAGCTATACCGCCTGTAACGGTAAACGTTACTGTTTGGTTATCGCTATCTGTATCCGCAATTTGAATAGTATTTGCGAGTGCTACATTAACGGCGTCTTCGGCAACTGTTGGAGCGGTTGGAGCGGTAGCAACCGGAGCGGCGTTTGCGCTTACTGCATTGCCAAATGAAAAGTTATCGATATAAATGTAAAGATCTGATCCTTCTATCCTAATTTCATCAATATTATTAAAGTCAGAGTTTGTGGAAAATATTTTTGCGCCGGCAGTGTTGCTGTTAAAAGTCACATTCACAGTTGTTCCCACTTGCGCACCAGACTTATACGCTTTTATAGTCCCCGAGGCAGAGGCTCCTGGATCTCCGCTTTGCAACCAAATACTTAAGAGCTGAAAAGCAGTTCCATCTACTTTTGTGATTTTCCACCCCGTGTTACCGCCCGGGTTCAAATTGTTGTCATCTAAAGCTCGTGTTCCTTCGAACCCCTCAGTAGTAGAACTTACCCAAGCGCTAGAATTAGACCCCGAAAAAATTTGGAACCTAACACCTGTATTCTCGTAGGTGTTGCTACCATTTAGAGATAAATGTGTAGCAGTAGTAATTTCATTAAAGTTTATGGTGGTTTGGGCTGTAGTATAAAAAGTGCTAAAAACGAACAGCGCAAGCAGTAAAAAAAAATTAGTGGATAATTTACGAGATGTTTGAAGTAGTGTTTTTTTCATAATGATTGAATTTGCCACATCTGTTTAAGTAGAGATGTGAATGATTTACTGTTAAATGATTTGCATGGAGAATTCAGCTAAATAATGAGTTTATTTAGCGTTAGAAAATTGAAAATGGTAGGAATTGATAGTGTATAATCGTTTGAATGTGATTGAGAAAAAACTCTAGAAAATAGGCTCGAATGATCAATACAAAATAGAGATGCACCAACTGAAACGGAAGCTATGAGTATCATTTTGAATTTTTTTTTCCCTAGGCAAATAGGTAGAAACATTAAAAAAAAGCTATAAGCATGAAAAATTGCTCGCAAAAGCTCTTGAAATTCCAAAATTAAGAAACTTTTTCTCAAAAAAGGTGATTAAAGGTTATACGTATCCCGTATAAATAATGTTTCGCTTCTCAATATATTTTTATCTTAACCATTACAACCCTATATCCGTTTCAAATTTTTTATTTTACTTGAACTATAGTGAGAGGGCTTTTCCAGACTTACGAAGTTTTATCTCGCGTTTAACGCAAACAGTAAAAACAGCATAGCGGTAAATAGTTTTTCTATGTGATCTGGAAAGTTGTATTTGGTTGGATATATTGGATGTTCCGTTAATTAAACTTGTAATATTTGTTTTAAGCATTACGGCTTTCTTTGATTTTGAGATTACCGTACAAACGTTTTATTAATTTTTTGTTGTGCCAGAATGTCTTTTGTGAGGTTGTTGATTTTTGAAACGTTTAAGAAAGAAAAACTAATTTCAGCTTCATTATGTTTAATAACAATCTGTTAAAACACGGTTAACAACGACATCTTAACTTTGTTAAAACTATGTGTAAATGCCTCTGCAAAACGCCATCAGCAAAAACCTAAAATTAAATTCCCTAAAAAACAACTATGTCTAAAAGAGATTTAGATATTGTGGTCATCTCAGACATTCACTTAGGCACTTACGGTTGCCACGCTAAGGAACTGCTGAAATACCTAAAAAGCATCAATCCAAAAATCTTAATCCTTAACGGCGATATTATTGATATCTGGCAATTCAGCAAATCTTATTTTCCGGAAGACCATTTAAAAGTCATCAGAAAGATCATGAAGTTTGTGACTGATGGCGTACAGGTTTATTACCTAACCGGAAACCACGATGAACTGTTGAGGAAGTTTGTAGATTTTAAGATGGGCAATTTTGAGCTCGCCAATAAATTAGTCCTCAATTTAAATGGCAAAAAAGCATGGTTTTTCCACGGAGATGTTTTTGATGTGACCATGCAACACTCTAAATGGTTGGCGAAATTGGGTGCAATTGGTTACGATACCTTAATCCTGATTAATAACCTCACCAACTGGATGCTCACCAAAATGGGCAAAAAGAAATACTCTTTTTCCCAAAGAATTAAAGCTAGCGTTAAGGAAGCGGTAAAATTCATCAACCAATTTGAGCAAACCGCGGCAGAACTAGCCATAGAAAAAGGCTATTACTTTGTAATCTGCGGACATATCCACCAACCAGAAATCAGAAATATGACTACCGATAAAGGATCAGTAGTTTATTTAAACTCCGGCGATTGGGTAGAAAGTTTGACTGCGCTTGAATATGATGGCGAGGATTGGAAAGTTTATAAGTACAACCCTGCAAATTATTTAAAAGAAGAGGGCCCAGAAGAAACAGAAGACCTTAAGCAATTACTGGATGTAAATAATTTACTCGAGAAATTT
>DASSWV010000448.1:0-4855 GCA_035704545.1 Pelobium sp. | reverse complement strand
GAAGAATTTCCCGAAATAAAAAACTATTTCTTTGATGCCCGCATTGAAAATGACGAACTCTTTTTCGACTACACCTTTAAATCTGGGATCTGCCAAAATATGAACGCCTCCTTTCTGCTAAAGAAAATGAAAATCGTAGATTGATTTCTATAATTATCAGAAAGACAGGTTTTTATAATTAATTTTTTATTACTTTTAGAACAGTCTATTTTCTAATAGACTCTTCATTTTCGTTTTTTTACTCTCCTCGGTTTGCCCCAAAATTTAAAATAGTAACCAATTTTAATATTTATACTAATTTAATTTTATGGGATTATGAAAACAACCACCAACCTTAAGTTTATTGCAATGGCATCAATAATGTTGCTCTTGAATTTTAGCGTGTTTGCTCAAAATGAAGCGAACATGCCCGCGTTTGTTACAGTTACAACACTGCACTGGAATATGGAAAATGAAGATTTTGATGTGGACAGTTGGAAGGCTGTAGAAAAGGAATATCTGGACAAGGTAACAAGCAAGAATGAATATATTCTCTCTGCATCTTTCTATACACATCTTTTTACTCCGGATAACAGTGAGGTGATTTATGTGCAAACCTATCCTTCCTGGGAAGCAATGGGCAAAGCTGCCGCACGAAATGCCGAATTGGAAAAACTGGCCTGGCCGGATGAGAAAGCTGCGGAGGCGTTTTTTAAGAAACAGGGAGATTACTTTGATATTAGACATTCCGATGAAATTTATGCGCCCCTTGATGGTGCCAAATTAGTGCCCCAGGATAATACTAAAGATTTAGTGCTTTATGTTCGCAAAACCTATTTTACTTTTCCTGAAGATGGTACAGAAAAGGAGTTCAACGAAATGCGGGCTGAAAATTTCGCCAAAGTCATTTCAAAAAACGAATATATAAAAGGATATTACCCCAATGTTCATGCGTGGGGAAGTGATAGAACTGAATTTATTGAAGCTTTTTATGTTGATTCCATGTGCGATTTGGAGAAAATGTTCGATAAAAATGGCGAATTGATTGACCAAGCCTGGCCTGGAGATTCTGGGAAACAACGAGGAAAAAAATGGGGCAATTACTTCACGGGAGTTCACGGTGATGCGGCTTATACTTTAGTGGCGGAACTTTCAAAATAGAACTTCGGAAATTATAATTTTGGGAAAAGGATGTTTTAAAAAAGCATCCTTTTTTTATTCTTTAGAAGGGCGTATTTTCGCGGCTTGGCTGTTGTAAATATTAACTTTTAATGGATTCAGTAACACAAATAGTTTTGGGAGCCGCCGTGGGCGAAGCCGTTTTAGGAAAAAAAATTGGCAATAAAGCGATGGTTTTGGGCGCGATTGCTGGTACGATTCCAGATTTGGATGTAATTGCAAATTACTTTACAGATACTGTTTCTGCTTTGGAAATCCACCGTGGCTTTACGCATTCCATTGTTTTTGCGATTATTTTTGGCCTGCTTTTCGGTTGGTTGCTTTCGCTTTGGGACAAACGGGCGACTTTAAAACAATGGTCGTGGTTTTGGTTTTTGTGTTTCGTAACGCATCCATTGTTGGACGCCCACACCACTTGGGGCACACAACTCTTTTGGCCTTTTGATCTGCGATTGGCTTACAAAAATATTTTTGTTATTGATCCACTTTATACGTTGCCATTTCTGGTGTTTTTGATTTTGGCGATGTTTCAAAAAAGAGGAAGCACTAAAAGAAGAAAATTCAATAATCTTGGGTTGATTGCAAGCAGTGCTTATCTGGTTCTAACTTTAATTTTAAAAGGGATTTCATATTATAAATTTGAAATGGCGCTTAGGGAACAAAGCATTGCATATTTGCATTTGGATACAAAACCAAGTCCGCTGAATACTATTTTGTGGACCGCAAATGTGGAGACCGAAGATGCTTTTTTGATTGGCGATTATTCCTTTTTTGATTCGCAACCCATACAGTTTTCCTCACATCCAAAAAACCATGATATGCTTGGAAATTTAAGGGAAGAAGACAAAGTGCAACGGCTCATAAAAATCACGCAAGGTTGGTACACTGTTTCTGAAAAAACAGATGGAATTTATTTAAACGACTTACGGTTTGGGTTGATCAGCGTTGATCCAAAATCAGAAAAGTATGCCTTTAGTTTTCTAATTGAAAAGACAGGAAACGATGTAACGGTAATGGAAGAGGAGAAAGATACGCGTGATGCCCAAAAACTGCTATCAGATCTTTGGAAACGGATAAAAGGGAATTAGCAACTTAAATCTGCAATAACTTTCCATTCGCCTTCAATTTTTCTAAAAATAATTAGAAAAACTCCGTTAGCATTTCCCGCATCCCGAACCAAATGGAACTGCCCCATCATATAGTAGGCACCTTCCTCAATTTTTGTCAAAGCGTCAATGGTAAATGAGAGATTGCCCGTTTCAGCTTTGCTAGGATAGCCTTTTTTGTAATTATCCAAAGTGTTTTGCCAACCGTGTGTTATACCTCTGCTACCGTAAAATTTTAGGGAATCGCTTTTAATGTAGCCTTGCATAAAACCTTCAAGATCGCCTTTGTTCCAAGCCTCTTGCTGCATTTTCAGTGTTGCGGTAATTGCCTTTCTGTCTTCGGCTTCGGTTTGGGCATAGGTTGTTAGTGAAAGGAACAAGAATAATACGAACAGCTTTTTCATTTTTGGTGGATTTATATCCAACAATATAGATTGTTTTTCTGAAATTTTCTCTCGTCGGCTTTGTATTTATCGAAAAGTAGAATGAAATTAAACATTCACACTTCCACCACGTTAAAAGGAAGGTTCCATTTAGGAAATAGCTTTTAAACCCATAAACTCATAAACACATCGACTCATCGACTCAAAGAACACTTTTCTGCTTCTTATAAAAAGCATCCGCCTGCATTTGCATCAGTTCTCGGGCTTTTTTGCGTTTGTAATCGTACAGTTCCTGTTCTTCGGCAATGTCAGCATACACTCGGTTGTTGATGTCGCGGTCTGTGGTTACAAGTACATCACGCTGGGTTTTCTGTTGGGCTACCCACGATTTTAAGGAGCCTTCTTGCTCTTCAAGTTTTAAATCGTATGCGCCTTTTGGTGACAGTAATTTTGCAAGTATAGGCGAAGTTTCAATTGCCAAAAACAATAAAAAGATAAAGAACGAAGGCAACCACGGCAGTTTGTTCAAGGCATTTACGCGGGCCATCAAGCCATCAAATCCATCTATTATGGGCTGAGTGTCTGTTACTTTGGCTTTGTAATCGGTGGCGAGGGTTGCTATTTGTGCTTCTGCAGCGGTGATTTTTTCTGCGTTTGTTTTCTTTAATTCTGTTAAGGCAGCTAGCTCGGTGTCGTGTTTATCCCGCTTTTCTTTATATACGGGGCCTTTGCCTAATTTTTGGGTGCCAGTGGTTCCTTCGGCTTCGGTTATGTAGGTATTGTAAAGTGCATTTACTTCGGCTTCCTTATCGGTTACTTCTTTTTTCAACCCTGTAATTTCGGTTTCCAAGGCGGTAACGGAAGGCGTGTATTGCAATGCCAATTGGTCTTTGTTGGCAAGGGTCATTTCGTTTTTCTCGGTTAGCAAAACCTGATTGATTTCCTTTTCGAAAATTTTCATTTCCAAAGGTTTTGAGATTACGATGGCAATAATAATTGCCAAGGCAATCCGCGGCGAGGCCTGTAGCAATTCGTCAAAAAAGTTGTCGCGCTTTTTGATGGTGGATACAATAAAACGATCCAGATTGAAAATCAACAACCCCCAAATGGTTCCAAAGAAAATTGCGGAATAATAATTGTCGAAAACCGTGTAAAGTGCATAAGCGGCAGCGATAGTTGCCATAACAGCGGTAAAGAAAACGGTGGCGCCAATGCCGGCATATTTGGTGCGCTCGCCTGGGGAACATTCGTCAAGGATGGCGGTATCTGCGCCGGAGCAAAAAATGAAAAAACGTTGTAGCATAGTGATTTTAGATTGATGAGCATATATAACGCTATTTCTTTCAGAATGTTACAAGTTTCAATGAACAATTAGCAATTATCAATTATGCCTACGGCCGATTGCTTATAGCCTACATCTTAAGGGAAGGTTACAAATGTTATGTAGCAACTACGTTAAATTTCCGTGTGGGTTTTATTCATTACAGGTGTAATGAATATTAATCTCTATTAAATTGGCTTAAAAACCTCTAACTTCAACCCACTGTCCTTGTCAGTAAAAAAAACTGTGTCGCCGCTTTTTGAAACTTTGAGCGTCATTTTTGTGCGGGTGGTGGTTATGGTTTGGGTACTTGGATTGTAGCTCCATGTTGCATTTTTATGTGAAGTAGTGTTATACACATAATTAGTGCCTTTTTCTTCTTTCTCCTTTATTTCAAAGCTATTGTCAGCATATAAATTAATAAGGGAATTGGTCATTTTTGCGGCCATGGTAGGGTTGCTGTTGTTATTTTCAACATTTACCACAAACCAAGTACCGGTGATGTCATTTTGGGTAAGGGATTGGCTTTGTACGGTTCCGGCAAAAAGAACCAAGGCGAAAAGGGCGATTAAATTTTTCATTAGTATAAATATTTAAAAGAGTTGTTTTTTTATTTTTTAAAACTTTTCTGAAAGATAGGGATTTTTGGCAGAAAATTTCAGGATAAATATTAAACAACAACGAAAGGGAATCACGAACCAGTAATTAAAGAATTATTTTTTTATATAAATAGCCCCTTTTGAAGAGGCTATTTGTTTAATTGAAAATGAAAAAAGTTACAGTTTTGTTATTTTTAAAGTTGTTTTTTTTCCATCAGGGGTTTGTAGGATTGCAAAATATATTCCTGCAGCCCCGTTTATTTCTAAATCAATCATTTGTTGGTTTTT
>DASSWV010000405.1:0-2913 GCA_035704545.1 Pelobium sp. | reverse complement strand
TATCGATGTATTCGATGGCTTCATTCAACGAATTATATTCCTGATAAAAAACTGCAGAAAGCGGCGAAGTGATTTTCTCACTTTCTGCAACTAACAGAAAACCATTGTCAAAATGTTTGTTCTTATTTATTAAATATATAGACTTATTATAATCATAATTGTTTTGGTATTTATGATGATTTAAAATCTCGTTAAACGGTTCAATTGCTTCAAAAAACGGTATAAAATTGTAATCTTTCGGCACTAAAAGTTTAGCTACATTTCTACATCCCAACCCGTAATAATCGAAGATATCTTTACCTAACAGATGGAGTTCTTCCTTGCTTTCAGCTCCGGTTAAAAGTGCGATACTATTTCTGTTTTTACGAATGATATTTGGGACTTTTGAAAAGTAATAATCAAAATAGCGAGAGCTGTTGTTACTGCCGGTGGCAATTACCGCGTCAAAATTCTCTAATCTTTCAACAAATTCTATTTGATCTTTAAAAGCTGGTTCTATCTCCATTAACTTTTTCAGTAAAAAAGGGATCAAATTATCATCCTGCGAAGACAGTTTGATCAAGGCAATGTTGCCCGTTAAAAGAACAGCAATTACATCATGAAAACCTACCAAGGGTAAGTTTCCGGCTAAAATTAAGCCTATTTTTTTTGCACTCTTCGAATTGAGTTCATAAGCTGATAACCAATTTGTTAAATCGGGTTGGTTCAGCATTTTTCCGTTTGCTAAAACCGCTTTTTGCACTTCCGCTGGTGTAAACCAGGCATTTTTGTGTTTGGCGCTTTCAATTAAGCTTTGCAGTTCATCATCACTGTTCAAAAGATAATTGCCCAAATGTTTTACTGCTATTATCCTTTTTTCTTTACTAAAAACCGACATTATTAAAATTCAAATACTTAAAATGTGTTATATTTGCGATAAATTAAGAATTACAAAAATACGTTATAGACGTAAGAAAAAATAAGATATGGCAATTATAATTACAGACGAGTGCATTAACTGCGGAGCTTGTGAGCCAGAGTGCCCCAACAATGCAATTTATGATGCAGGACAAGCCTGGAAGTTTTCTGAAGGAACCAATTTAAAGGGAATTATTGATTTTGGTAATGGCGAAACTTTAAATGCTGATGAAGTACAATCGGCAATTTCTGACGAGGTTTACTACATAGTACCAGATAAATGTACCGAATGTAAAGGGTTTCATGATGAACCACAGTGTGCGGCAGTTTGCCCAGTAGATTGCTGTGTTGATGATGAAGATGTTAGAGAAACTGAAGAAGAATTATTAGCTAAAAAAGCTTGGTTACACCAAGAAGATTAGTGTTTTTTATATTAATTTAAAGAGCATCTGTTTTTTTATACAGATGCTTTTTTTATGGATATATTTTTTGCTATTTAAATTTTATCTTTGAGAATCATGTTGTCATTCACGGAAGAAAATTACTTAAAGGCGTTACTGAAAATCACTATTGACAATGGCGTTGTTGAAGTTGGTACAAATGAGCTTGCAGCTCACCTAGATGTTAAGCCTGCTACCGTAACAGATATGCTTAAAAAGCTTAAAGAAAAAAAGCTGATTAACTACCAGAAATATGGTAAAATAGGCTTAAACGATGCTGGTAAAAAAATAGCCTTAGAAATTTTGAGGAAACACCGTCTTTGGGAAACTTTTTTATACCAAAAATTAGATTTCAACTGGGATGAAGTACATGAAATTGCCGAGCAATTAGAACATATTAAAAGTGCCAAACTCATCAATAAATTAGATGCTTTTTTAGAATTCCCCCAGTTTGACCCACACGGGGACCCAATTCCTACAGAAAACGGAGAACTTAAAGTGGTTTATAAAAAAACTTTATCTGAAGTTGTGGTTGGAGAAACATGTAAACTAGCAGCTGTGAAAGATAACTCTGCGGCTTTTTTGCAATATGTGGTTAAAGTAGGACTTGGTATAAGTAGTAAAGTTAAAGTTATTGCCCGACAGGAGTTTGATGCTATGATGCAAATTGAAGTAGACGGCAAAACCCATCATGTGAGCGAGAAATTTGCAGATAATATATTTGTAGTATAAAAACAGCTTTGTTTTTGATAATATGTATTGCTAAGTATTTTAGTTTTGTATTTTTGTGTTCCGAAAAGCAAGCGTAATGCAAAAACAAATTGTCCATATTGATTTAGATTCTTTTTTTGTTTCGGTTGAATGCCGTAAAAACCCTGATTTATTAACTAAGCCCGTTGCTATTGGCAGTACAAGCGGTAGAGGAGTAGTGTCGTCTTGTAGTTATGAAGCCCGTAAGTTTGGTGTTCATTCTGCAATGCCTTGCCGGCAAGCCCAAAAGCTTTGTCCCGAATTGATTTTTGTTTCGAGCGATTTTAGTGCTTACTCAGACGCATCTAAAGAAGTTACCCAAATTATAGCCGAAGCAGTTCCGTTATTTGAAAAAAGTTCTATCGATGAATTTTATATTGATTTAACCGGAATGGATAAGTTTTTTGGAACTTTAAAATATGCTAATGAGTTGCGAGAGAGAATCATTAAAGAAACCGGACTTCCTATTTCTTTTGGTTTAGCAAAAAACAAAACGGTTGCAAAAATAGCTACAGGTTTTGCAAAGCCGAATGGTTTTAAACATGTGGAATATGGTACAGAAAAGGCTTTTCTGGCTCCGTTAAATATTTCAAAAATCCCAATGATTGGTAAAAAAACAACCGAGAAATTGAACCAGTTGGGTTATTTTACGATTGCAGACCTACAAAAATTACCTAAGAGTTCACTTATTGCGAAGTTTGGAAAGCAAGGAGCCGTAATTTATCAAAAAGCTAATGCTTTAGATGAAAGTTCGATTACGCCGTATGTTGATCGAAAATCGATAAGTACGGAGCATACGTTTGGAACCGATACCCATGATGTTTCA
>DASSWV010000392.1:0-3720 GCA_035704545.1 Pelobium sp. | reverse complement strand
AACAAAAATCAATATATTCGTTGTTTAAATCGCTTTCTGCGGATATTTTTAATTCTATCTCTCCTTGTTCGGTAAACTTAATGGCATTGCCAAGTAAGTTAATAAGAACCTGTTTTAAGCGGGTGTCATCAATAAAAACATAACGGGGCAAATTAGGGTCTATATTTAAAAGCACTTCTAAACCTTTGTTTTGTGCCTGAAAAGTAATAATATCACAAGCTTGGCTGGTGAGCTCAAACAGATCTGATTTTTCGATGTCGAGCTCTAACTTACCTGCTTCAATTTTTGAGAAATCTAAGATGTCGTTAATAATTGCCAATAATGCGTTGGCAGATTGATTGACGATGGTTAAATATTGGTGTTGTGTTTGGTTTAAAGAAGTTTTTAAAACTAAGTCGGTAAAGCCAATTACTCCGTTCAACGGCGTTCTAATTTCGTGGCTCATGCTCGCCAAAAACTCCGATTTGGCAACACTGGCTTCCTCTGCTTGTGTTTTTGCTTTTTTTAATGCTATTCTGTGCAGGTAATTTTCGGTAATGTCTTGAAATGTGCCATAAACCCGGATACATTCCCCTTCCTTAAACTCAGGAGTGCCAATTGTACGAATCCATAATGTATTGCCCTTTGCTGTGGTAACCTGTGCTTCTAAATTATAGGTAACCCCCTCTGAAACAGCTTTTTCGAATGCCTCTTTAATTTTAGATCCATCTTCTCCAAAAAGAGAAACGCCCGTTTCAAAATCAGGTTCATAATCATCATCAACCTCATGCAGTTTTTTTGTGATAGGCGACCAATAAATTTTTTTTGTTTTCAAGTCAACTTCCCAAGCCCCAATTTTTGCAGCGTCATTTGTTTGCTCCATCATTTCTTTGGTTCGCTTTAAATCAGCTTCAAGCGCATAACGTTCCGAAATGTCAATAGCATTCCCGATGACGTACTTTTCTCCGTTAGGCTCTGTTTCTAAAACATTATTGAATAGCCAAATTAACGTTTTGCCGTTTTTATGTTGAGTACGCATCAAACCATTAACTTTACCTTTTGTTTTAATTTCTGAAAGATATTGCTTGATGTATTCTTCCCTATTCTCGGGCATCAACTTAAACAGAGAAGTCCCAATAAGCTCTTCTTTACTATAGCCCAAACTTCTGGTTCCGGAGCTGTTGACAGTAATCAGATTTCCCTCTAAATCGTGTGTGCACATAAAACTGGTAGAGTTTTCAAAAAAAGCTCGGAGTTTTTGTTCAGAATGATGTAGAGCGATCTCTTTTTCTTTGGCATCGGTAATGTCTCTTGCAATTGCAAAATACATTTTGGTGGACGGTTCTGGAGTGGCCACCCATTCTAAAACTTTGTAAGTATTGTCCTTAGCTATAAATCGGTGGGCAAAACTCACCGTAGCAGCTCCAGTAGCTAGTTTATGAATTTTTTCTTTGGTAAGTTTTAGATCATCGGGATGCACATAATCAAAAAAAGATTTGTTAGCTAGTTCTGAACGTTTCCAGCCGAACAAACGTTTAAACGCATTATTTGTGTTTGCAAACTCTCCGTTTGGCGATAAAACGCAGATCAAATCTTTAGAAATTTGAAAAAGTTTATCAAAATTTTCTATTTCCTGAATTTTTCTTTGCAGTACAATCAAATCAATCACAGATTTTGCCAAGAGTTTAAGTGCATTTTTCTGGGTCTCTGAAAGTTTGTTTGGTTTAGTGTCGATAACGCATAATGTACCCAATGCATAGCCGTTAGGGTCTACTAAAGGGAAACCTGCGTAAAATTTTATATTTGGGGAGGAGGTAACCAGCGGGTTGTCTTTGAACCTAAAATCATTGGTTGCGTCTTCTATTTCTAAAATTTTATCATCTCTTATGGTATGGTTACAAAACGCTATTTTCCTAGGCGTTTCTTTTACCTCTAAACCCACCTGAGACTTAAACCACTGTCGGTTTTCATCAATTAATGAGACCAACGAAATAGGAACATCGCAAATGATAGCAGCAAGCTTGGTAAACCTATCAAATGCTTCTTTGGGTAATGTATCTAAAATCTGATAACCTTTTAATGTGGCTAATCGCTCCTGTTCGTTATTATTTATCATTGATGGCGCCATTTTTTTGTTTTATTAATCTTGAACGATTAAAAAACATTTTAAATTGTGAAAAGTTTGATGCTGTTAGCAGAATACGATCGTCAGAAACTTTAAAAAGTTCTAAAAACATTCATGGCTAGGCAACTTAAAGATAGCCATTGATCAGTTTTTTTGCGAGCCTAATTTCCGATTTTAAAGCATAGATGTAATGGTTTAAAATATTTGAGTCGAAACTTGGCAGGTTTTCTAGTTTTCTAATTAAAGTACATAACCTATCCAAGCCAACAGATGCGGTTGTTTTAGCAAGCTTTTGTGCCGTGTGCTTTATATCCTCTAAACGTTCATTGAAAATGTATTCCTCAAATTTTTTGACAGATAACTTAAGCTCTTTGATAACCAACAAAAGAATTTTTTTAATGGTTTCTTTGTCGTTACCTAGGTAGGCAGTCATTCTGTCAAAATTAAAATGCCTAGCACTGTATTCCGCATTTTCGAGTATTACAACCATAAATAATATATTAGTTTTAGTTTTTACGATGAATACGTTAAAAAAGTTTAAAATTATTTGACTTTCAGCAATTAAATTTTTATGCTGAGAAAGTAAAAAAATAGGATAATAATTGGACTGTTATTATAGTTTTCGAAAATTATTTCTATTTTTATTTAAATATTAATAACCTATTCTATTTTTTATCGTAAAAACCCCTATAGCCTTGTGCTAAGGCTGTTAGAAGGTTTGGTAAAACAACAAAATTGGGTTACAAATCTTTTCTAAGTTTTATTGTGTAAAATACCCGCCCTCAGAACGTGAGGTCGGGTATTTTTTTATAGCTGTTTTTTAGGCTTTGGTCTAAAAATAATGCTTATTAGGCTAAGTTTGTTGTTTACTGTTTAATGAAATTGTTTCTTAGCAAGATAACCGGTACAAGTTGAAAAAAATCAGTATTAAAAGTGTAAATATTTCTTTAACGGCCCTGCATATTGCTTTTTGGTGTATGCTGCTTTTGCCGGCTTTACTTTTTAAGTTTAATAGCCCAACAGGAAGTTTCTCCGATAATTTTATTTATCGTATGCTCATCAATAATTTTTTATTGATTATTATTTTTTACCTAAATGCTTACTACCTTTTCCCCGTTATTTTTAAAAAACGCAATTGGATTTTTTATTTTTTAATGCTTTTGCTAACCTTAGCGGTTGCATATTTTATCTCTAAGTATGTTGAATCCGATATTTTTCCGTCCAAAAAAAGGTGGAAGAAATCAATCATCTCAGATTTATTTGGTTACGTTTTTATTGTAGGCATTAGTTGCAGTTATCGGATAATTGTAGATTATTTAAAGAATCAAAAAATCATAAAGGAAAGAGAAACGGAGACCTTAAAAACAGAACTTAGTTTTTTAAGATCGCAGGTTAGTCCGCATTTTATGTTTAATGTGCTCAACAATTTGGTGTCTTTGGCTCGTAAAAAGAGTGATAAAATGGAGCCAGCTTTACTACAGTTGTCAGCATTATTGAGGTATATGCTGTACGAGGGTAATGAAAAAAAAATACCCGTTAGCCAAGAAGTAGGTTATTTGCAAGGTTATATTGATCTGCAAAAACTTAGGTTTGGCGACGATGTTGAGGTCTTTTTT
>DASSWV010000556.1:0-3462 GCA_035704545.1 Pelobium sp. | reverse complement strand
AACAGATGATTTGGTTGCAACTTTTAACAGTACTGCTTATAGTATAATTAGTTTATCTTCAGTTGATGGGTCTTTAGTCATCAACCCAACATACAATGGTAGCCCTAACACACAACTATTGGCTCCAAGCAACCAGCTTGCTGCAAAAGCCACAGCTAAAATTGAATTAGTTTTAAATATCAGGCTGGATAAAGGAGTGTTTAATTTCCAAAACACAGCTTTTGCAGAAGGCGTTTCTGCCGCCGACGGTACAGTAACCAAAGACCAATCTACCGATGGTTTGGTTCCAGATCCTGTAACACCAGAAGATGTTACACCAGCAGACCCAACACCTATAAAGTTTATCGTTGATAAAATATACATTCCCGAAGGTTTTTCTCCTAATAATGATGGTAACCATGATTTTTTTGTGATTACAAATGCTGGTTTAACTCCTTTAGTGTTGGAGGTTTTCAACCGTTGGGGAAATGTGGTGTATAAATCAAACAACTATCTAAATAATTGGGACGGAACATCTAATAAAGGACTCACAATTGGTAACGATTTGCCGGTGGGCACCTATTATTATGTGGTTAATTACAACTCCAAAAAATACGTTGGATTTATCACTTTAAACAGATAAAAACATGAAAAAATATATCTATATAGCGCTCTCTCTTTTACTTGGTTTTACAAAAACATCAACAGCTCAGCAAGAGCCAATGTACACGCAATATATGTTTAATGCCTTGGCTTTAAACCCAGCTTATGCAGGTAGCCGTAACGTTATATCTGCAACCGCACTTTACCGTAACCAGTGGACTGGCATAAAGGGAGCTCCAGAAACTACTACGTTTACCATTGATGCACCAATCAACGATAAAAAGATTGGGCTGGGTTTGCAAGTTTTTAACGATAAGCTGGGGATCACAAATACAACAGGTATTGTGGCAAGTGGAGCGTACAGAATTAGGATGAGCAAAGGAACGCTATCTTTTGGTTTGCAAGGAAGCCTCTCTAATTTTAGAGCAAACTACCAGAATGTAGAATTAGACCAAACCGGTTCCAATACAGATGTTGCTTTCCAGGATAACGTGAACAATACACTCTTTAATATTGGTACAGGGGTTTATTATAATTCTGATAAGTTTTATGTTGGTTTATCGGCACCGCAATTAGTACCTAATCAATTAGCTTCAACTCAATTGTCAAAACAAGAGATTCACTTGTTTTTAACTGCCGGAATTGTATTTCCATTGAATGAGGATTTTAAATTGAAGCCTTCCATTTTGGTTAAGCAGGTTAAAGGTGCCCCAATTGAGGGAGATTTAAATGCAATGTTTTGGATTAAAGATGTGGTAGGGCTTGGCGCACAATACCGTACAAACGCAGATATTTCGGGTTTGTTTGAAATACAAGTAACACCACAAATCAGAATTGGTTACGCTTATGATCATAGCGTTACCACCATCCAGTCGTTTAACAGTGGTAGCCACGAGATTATGTTGCGCTACGAATTTGGCTACGAGAAAAACAAATTTATTTCACCACGTTTCTTTTAAACCAATTATACATGAAAAAGATAAACCTCATCACCTACCTTACTTCTTTATTGTTGGTTTGCACCATTTTAGCTCAAGCTCAAAATAAAGCTGTAGATCTAAAATCGGCAAAGAACGCCTATAAAAACCTAAGATACAAGGATGCCATTGCACTTTTAAAGCCCATTTTGGCTAAAGACAAGGAAAACACCACAGCGCTAGAGATTATGGCAAATAGCTATCGTTTAACCAAACAATACCCAGAAGCCTTAACCTACTACGAGAAATTAACGCAAAAAGAAATGAACAAACCCGAATGGGTTTTGCGTTATGCCGAAGCGTTAGCTAACAACAAGGAGTACGAAAAATCTGAACTTTGGTACCGAAAGTATTTGCTGATGGTGCCTAGCGATAGAAGAGCCGAGTATTTTTCTGAAGTGGATTTTGATAAGCTTGGAAAGGGATTCAGTTGGGACATCCGTTATTTAAATATAAACACTCCCGCATCAGAATATAGTCCGATGCTTTATAAAAACGGATTGGTTTTTACCAGTAATAGGTATTATGAAAAGCCGGTAAAACATGTTTTTGCTTGGAATAACACGCCTTTTTCTGATTTATATTACTTAGATGATATCAGCACACTTTCCTACACAAAGGTAGATTCAACCAACGCTTCAAACACAAATTCTACTACAGAATTAGGAACAGTAAACGATGACAATACAGCTCCTACAAGTAATGATTCAAAAATTATTGGGGTGTTTGATCGGTCTGTATATTCATCAGTTACCGCTGAAAGCAATTCTACAGCTATAAAAGGGTTTGAGGGAAGCATCAATACAAAATTTCATGAGGGTACATCGGCTTTGATGCCAGACGGTTCTATCATTTTTACCCGGAATAATTACAATAACGGTAAAAAAGGAAAGAGCAACGATGGTACTGTAAAGCTGAAAATGTTCACTGCTAAAGGAACCGGACACAAAGAGATAATACCTTTTCCACATAACAGTGATCAATATTCAGTTGGGCATCCAACGGTTAGCAAAGACGGAAAATTATTGATTTTTTCATCTGATATGCCGGGAGGTTCTGGTGGCGCAGATTTATATTATTCTGTACGTTTAAATGAAAAAACGGAGTGGGGCCGTCCAGTAAATATGGGACGCAAAATTAATACAGAAGGTGATGAGCAATTTCCTTATTTAGATAGTGAAGGATTGCTGTATTTCTCATCAAACGGTTTGGCCGGTTTAGGCGGGCTAGATGTTTTTACAGTAAAGCTTAAGGATTTACGTCCGGTGGGTAATCCGTTAAACTTAGGTACGCCTTTCAATTCGTCTTACGATGACTTTGGAGTTGCGAAAACTAGCGATTTGACAGGTTTTTTAAGTTCTAACAGAACAGGAAACGATAATATCTATTCCTTTGTTAAAAAAGAGTTCGGGATTATTTTAAAAGGTGTGGTTACTGATGCAACTACGGGTTTACCAATTAAAAATGCTATTGTAACTTTAAGAAACGGCGATAAAGAAGAGATTTTAACATTGAATGACAAAGGCGAATTTAAAAAACCCTTATTAAAAGATACAGGATATGAGCTTACGGGGAAACTAAAAGACTTTTTGCCAGATAGAAGATATGTAGGAACTGATGGGATCACCAAAGACTCGGTTATTTTTGTTCCTTTGAAACTAAAAGGCGTAAGCGATGCACAAAAGTTTGTAGTTGACCATTGCGACTCGCTCAAAAAAGTATTTGCACTACAAAATATTTACTATGATTTAGATAAATATTTTATCAGAGCGGACGCGGTTGGCGATTTAAGTAAGGTGATTGCTTTGATGACAAAATACCCAGACATTCAACTAGTTACTAAAAGTCATTGCGATAGCAGAGCCTCAGAAAGTTACAACAGAGTTTTATCTTTGCGTAGGGG
>DASSWV010000376.1:0-10334 GCA_035704545.1 Pelobium sp. | reverse complement strand
ATGAAAATAGGTGTTTACGGCAGGGAATTTAACAACACCGTTATTCCTTATGTTCAACAAGTTTTTGACTGTTTAGTGGCTTGTGAAGTAGAAGTGGTAATCTATCACGACTTTTACGACTTCTTAAAAGATAAACTGTTTTTACCTAAAGCGTTTAATGCTTTTAAAACCCATGAGGATTTAGTGAACGGTGGAGTGGATGTAATGATAAGCCTAGGGGGCGATGGAACTATGTTAGATACTGTTGCCTTGGTGAAAGATTCTGGCATCCCAATGATTGGAATCAATTTTGGACGATTAGGTTTTTTAGCAAGTATAAATAAAGAAGGAATAAAAAGCGCAATCAACGGGTTAATCAACCGTGACTTTACGCTTGATGTAAGAAGACTTTTAAAAGTTGAAACTTCGTCGGGTTTATTTGGTAACATCAATTTTGCATTGAATGATTTTACCATCATGAAACGTGATACTTCTGCAATGATCTTGATCCACTGCTATCTAAACGGCGAGTTTTTAAACTCCTATTGGGCAGACGGATTAATTGTAGCTACGCCAACAGGTTCCACAGCTTATTCCTTAAGCTGTGGCGGACCAATTATTTTTCCGCAATCCGGCAATTTTGTAATCACGCCAATATCTCCGCATAACCTAAATGTAAGGCCGGTAGTTCTTTCTGATGAAAACGAACTTACTTTTGAGATTGAAGGGCGTAGCCCAAAATATCTGGTAAGTTGCGATTCAAGGACAGAAGTAATTAACCCTGGAACTCAATTACGTATAAAACGAGCCGATTTTGACATAAATTTAGTGAGGCTAAACAATCAAACCTATTTATCAACGTTAAGAAATAAATTGCTTTGGGGTATCGATACCAGAAATTACTAAGCCATCTTAATGACTCATTTTATCAAAGTATTTATACTTTTTTTTCTTAGCAGTGCCGTCAGCGTTCATGCACAAAATTGGGAAGTTGGGGTAACCGGCGGGGCAATGGGTTACATGGGCGATCTTAACCAAAACAATCCTTTAAAGCTAACAGATCCTGCTTTTGGCTTAATAATTAAAAGAAATTTCGATAGTTATTGGTCATTAAGAGTTGCCGCTTTGCAGGGGAAAATTTCTGACGATGAGTCGAAATCAAAATACCAGCAAGAAATAGACAGAAATTTGAGTTTTTATTCGCCCATTACCGAAGGAAGCGTGGGCGTGGAATTTAACTTTTTCAATTACGGGTTTGAGTATCGTCAGAAACGCTTTACGCCATTTTTATTTGCAGGTGTGGCATTAACGGCTTTTAATCCAAAAACAGATTACAACGGAAGAACTTATGAATTAAAACTTTATCAAACAGAAGGCCAAGAAGAGGAGTACAAAACCATTACCTACTCTGTTCCTTTTGGCGCAGGTGTAAAGTATAATTTTGGACAATACTTTAACTTAATCGGTGAAATAGGCTACCGAAACACCAACACAGATTATTTGGATGATGTGAGCCTACTTTACCCAACATTGGAGAGTATGCAGGAGTTTGACCCTAATAGAACAGCACTCAGATTAGATTTATCAGACAGGTCTGCTACTAAAATAGGCGCTCCCGGTATTCAGCGGGGCGATTTTAGAAAAAAGGATAGTTATGTGTTTGTGGGTATAACCTTATCTTATACCTTTGTGAGCCAAAAATGTCCTTTTTAATATAAAAATTGCTTTTGAATAGATGAGTTTCAGAGAAAAGTTAAATCTTGATAAGTTGCCCCAGCATGTTGCCGTTATTATGGATGGTAATGGCAGGTGGGCGAAAGAAAAAGGCAAACTAAGAGTTTTTGGTCATAAAAACGGCGTTTTAGCTGTAAGAGATACTGTTGAAGGCGCTGCTGAATTAGGTGTGAAAAACCTAACGCTTTATGCATTTTCTACTGAAAACTGGAACCGTCCAAAATTGGAAGTTACGGCCTTGATGGAGCTTTTGGTAAGTACCATCAATAAAGAAACGAAAACATTAATGGAAAACGATGTACGTTTAAACGCAATAGGCGATTTAAGCTCGCTGCCCAAAAGATGCTATAAGGAATTACAAGAAGCTATAGCAAAAACGGCCAACAACAAGCGCTTAACCTTAACGCTTGCACTTTCATACAGTTCACGCTGGGAGATTACAAATGCGGCTAAAAAGATAGCGCAGGATACCGCTAGCGGAAAAATAAAGCAAGAAGATATAGATGAAAAATTTTTCGAAAGCTACCTTTCTACACATAACCTTCCCGATCCAGAATTGATGATTAGAACAAGCGGAGAGCACCGCATTAGCAATTACTTACTATGGCAATTAGCTTATGCCGAGCTTTATTTTACGCCGAAATTGTGGCCAGACTTCAGACGAGAAGATTTATTTGAAGCTATTTTTAATTATCAACAAAGAGAGCGCAGGTTTGGTTTAACCAGCGAACAGCTCAGCTAATTTTACTTTTAACATAAATTAACAAAGATTAGAAGTAATTTAGCACCCATAATCAAGTAAATGAAGAATTTTTTTATAATCATATTCCTAATAGCCCTCTCTATAAAAGGGTTTTCGCAGTCCACTCCTACTTTAAGATCTTCAAGTTCAACACCAGAGAATCAGAGTAAGGATTTAGATTATCTAAGCCCTAAAGAGTTTGTAATTGGCGGCATTAACATTACCGGTGTAAAGTATTTGGATAAATCTGTATTGATCACTATCTCCAAGCTGGAAGTTGGCGAAAGAATTATGGTACCTGGAGATGCCACTTCAAACGCAGTAAAAAATCTCTGGGATCAAGGTTTGTTTGATGATGTTGCTTTGAATGTTGACCGCATTAGTAATGATACTATATTCTTCGACCTTCATCTTGCTGAGCGCCCACGTGTATCTAAAATTGTATTGAAAGGTCTTTCAAAAAGTGAAACAACAGATATTCAAGAAAAACTAGACAACCAGAAAGGGAAAATTGTAAACGAAAACCTAAATAATACCATCAACAATGTAATTACAAAACATTTTGCTGATAAAGGCTTTTTAAACACTACTGTGGATATTGCTACCGTAAAAGATACCACCGACCAGAACAGTAGGATTGTAAACGTTAAGGTAGATAAGAAAAACAAAGTAAAGGTTAATGCCATCAATATAGAAGGTAACGAGGATTTTAGCGATGCTAAACTGCGTAAGTTTATGAAAAAAACGCATCAGCAAGCTTGGTATAAAGTTTTTGGCTCGGGTAAGTTTATGAGAGACAAATACGAGGAGGATAAAGAGATGATGGTTGCTAAAATGCGAGAAAAAGGCTATCGTGATGCGGAGATTATCTCAGATTCGGTTTACATGCATGATGAAAAATCTGTTAATATAGATATCAAGTTAAACGAGGGTGATAAGTACTATTTCGGAAACGTTACATTTTCTGGAAATGCAAAATATCCAACAACTTTGTTGAAACAGATTTTAAAAATTGAAAAAGGCGAAGTTTTTTCGGAAGCAAAACTTGAAAAAACGCTGAGAAGCAGTCCATCTAGTAACGATGTATCTTCACTTTACCTTAACGACGGTTATTTAACGTTTAACGCAGACCCTGTTCAAACACGCATTTATAATGATACTGTTGATCTAGAAATCAGAATATATGAAGGTCCGCAATACACCATCAACAAAATTATTTTAAAAGGTAACGAGCTTACCAATGATAGAGTTGTTTTAAGAGAGATAAGAACCAAACCCGGTCAAAAATTCTCAAAGGACATGTTGATGCGCTCACAACGCCAAATTGTGCAATTGGGCAACTTTGACGAGCAAAAGATAGATATTAAGCCTATCCCTAACCCAGCAGATGGTACGGTTGATATTCAATACACAGTGGTTGAAAAACCTTCAGACCAGATAGAGCTTTCTGGTGGTTTTGGTGGCGGAAGGGTAGTAGGTACATTGGGTTTAACGTTTAATAACTTCTCTGCCAGGAATATCTTCAATCTAAAAGCTTACAAGCCTTTGCCAAAGGGTGATGGACAGAAGCTAAGCATTAGAGGACAAACAAACGGTAAGTTTTATCAATCTTATAGCTTCTCTTTTTCTGAACCTTGGTTTGGTGGGAAAAAACCAATTTACCTAGGTATCAGTGCTTTTACATCGTTGCAGAGTAATGGTTTAAGTAACAGCAACCCAAATTTACAAAAAATAAGATTAAACGGATTAACCTTTAGTTTGGGAAAGCAATTGAAATGGCCTGATGATTATTTCAGAATTGATTATGCGGCAAATTTGCAACAGTTTAAATTGAGAAACTATTCTGGTTATTTGTTTGAAAACGGAGATTCTTACGATTTAAGTTTGAGCCAGGTGTTAAGCAGAAACTCTGTTGATGCACCAATATTTCCAACTTCCGGATCCAATATTAAATTTACCGTTCAAGCAACTTTACCCTACTCATCTTTCAACGGAAAAAATTACGATAACCTTGCGACATCCGACAAATATAAGTTTGCAGAGTACCATAAATGGAAATTTGAATCTCAGTTTTTTCAAAAAATATACGGTAAGTTGATTTTAAAGGCACAAGCGCAGTTTGGTTTCTTAGGTTACTATAACAAAAGCGTAGGTCAAGCACCATTCGGTCGTTTCAAAGTTGGTGGTGATGGTTTGCAAGGTTTCGACTTTTTGCAAGGATCAGAGGTTATAGGCTTGCGTGGTTATGCAAATAACTCGGTTGTTCCAGAAGGTGCTCCAACTAGTGCTGGTTCGCCAATATTTAACAAATACGTAATGGAGCTTAGGCATCCAATTACTTTAGGAGAGTCTGCAACAGTGTTTGTGCTGGCTTTTGCCGAAGGTGGAAACACTTGGAATAAGTTTTCAGCATTTAATCCGTTTAATGTTAAACGCTCTGTAGGAGTTGGTGCTCGTATATTTTTACCAATATTTGGATTGTTAGGTATTGATTATGGTTATGGATTTGATGCTATACCAGGCAACAGTCAGGCTAACAAAGGGCAGTTTCACTTTAGTATAGCACAGCAATTAGGCGGTTTTAACTAAAAGGATTAAATTGCAGCTTTTAAGATACAAGAAATGAAAAAGTATATCATTCTTCCTATATTCATCGTTATGCTTTGTTTAACAGCACAAGCTCAACGGTTGGCTTATGTAGATTCAGAATATATATTGAGACATATTCCGCAATACTCATCGGCTCAGAAACAACTTAATGCTTCTGCGCAAAAGTGGCAGAGCGATATTGATTCTAAATTTATAGAGGTTGCCAAGATGAGGAAAGATTTTCAGGCAGATCAGGTTTTATTGACTGACGACATGAAAAAGAAACGGGAAGCCGAAATATCGCTAAAAGAAAAAGAAGCCAATGATTTGCAACAGCAGAAATTTGGCTATCAAGGTGAACTTTATAAAGAAAAGCTTAGATTGATTAAACCAATACAAGATAAAGTGGCAAAAGCCGTTGAGGAGTACGCCAACTCAGAAAGTATTGACATGGTAATCGATAAAAGCACAGTAACACTGTTATTTGCTCGTCCTAATTTTGATGCTACCAATCAGGTAATTGTTAAATTAGGTTACAAGCCCGGCTCATTTGCTAAATAGCATTATTTATTTTAAACTCGTAGAATTAAATTAACACCCAATTAAAGAATGAAAAAACTATTCAAAATTGCATTAGTAGCAGGAGGATTATTATTTGCAGGTAATTTGGTTAATGCACAGCAAAAAATTGCTCATATTAACTCGGCAGAATTGATTAAAGCGATGCCAGAAGTGGCAACTGCAGATAAGCAATTGGCAACTTTTAAAGAATCTTTGGATGCCGATGGTAAAACAATGTATACCGAATACCAAACAAAAGTTCAAGATTTCCAAGCCAAAGAAAAAACTTTGAGTGACGCATTGAAAGAAGCTAAGGTTAAAGAAATTCAGGATTTACAAAAGCGTATTGAAGAATTTCAACAAAAAGCTGGCGAAGATTTCGAAAAGAAAAGAGGCGAGCTATATGATCCAATCTTGAAGAAAGCAGAAGATGCGGTAAAAGTGGTGGCTAAAGAAAAAGGTTACGCTTACGTATTTGATACCACACAGCCAGGTATTGTTTACTTTGATGGCGGTATCAATATCATTGCAGACGTTAAAGCAAAACTAGGCTTGAAGTAATTATGCTAAAAGCCGAAAGCTGAAAGCAAAATGCGAAGTGAGATTACAATCTGCTTCGCATTTTTATTTTATAGTGCTTCATTCCCAATACCTTTTAGCCATAGCCATAAATTAGTATTTTCGTTAATCAGCTTTAAGTTTTTTTGTTTGAAAAATGAAAAATCCAAATCCAATAGGAATTTTTGATTCTGGCATTGGCGGTTTAACCGTTGCAAATGCAATCCGTAAAGTTCTGCCTCATGAGAACCTGATATATTTTGGTGATACGGCGCACATGCCTTACGGAGATAAATCTGCGGAAGCCATCAAATACTACAGCTTAAAAATCGGAAAGTTTTTGCAGGCCCAAGGCTGTAAAGCAATTGTAATCGCTTGTAATACCGCCTCATCTTTAGGCTTTGCCGATTTAGAAGAGTTTTTAGGAGATAAGCTTCCGATATTGAACGTAATTGATCCTGTGGTGGATTTTTGTGCCACCCAAAGCCACTATAAAAAAATTGGTGTAATTGCCACAAAGGCAACTGTAAAATCGGATATCTACGCTACAAAAATAAAATCTATCATACCAAATGTTAAAGTACAGTCATTGGCAACACCTTTACTTGCACCGATGATTGAGGAAGGTTTTTTTGAAAATAACATTAGTAAAACCATTATCAACGCTTACTTGTCTTCACCCAAACTTAAAAATATCGATTCTTTGATTTTGGCTTGTACGCACTATCCGCTTATCAGAAAAGAAATTGAAGAATACTACCATAACAAAGTAGAGATTTTAAATACCGCAGAGCTTGTTGCTGACGATATAAAGCGTAAATTAACAACGCTAGGCTTGCTCAACAACTCCACAGAAAAACCGAAATATCAATTTTACGTTTCGGATAAAACCAGCTCGTTTGAAAGCAGTACCCAACTTTTTTTTGGGGATAAAATTAATTTGGTAAGAAATAATATCTGGGAGAAGTAGGATTTTTGCCACGATTTTAATTAACAAATCAATTTCGTGTTTTTATAAAGATTAATTAGCTGTGTTTATGAGTAGAGTTCAGAGGAAAATGTCTTTAATAGTTAGCAGTGTACATCAAAACGATGAAGACAGACTTGATGTTTTGTTTTGGTTGGGTAAGACTCCATAGGAGAGGCTGGAAGAAGTAGTGCGACTTCGGAAACAATATTTTACTTGGTTGCATGGCAGTTTTCCAAGTGGAATTGAAAGGGTTGTTAATAAAAGAAAAATAGATGTTTGATCCAGATTTTATAGACTTCAAATTTTATTGAATAAACACGAAGTATTGTATTTAGTTGTTGGCGCACATGCTTTATCTTTTCACGGTCGTCCTCGTCATACTGGTGATTTAGATATTTGGATTAAACCCGATAATTCCAATGCAAAAAAATGATAACAGTTCTTAAAGAGTTTGGTTTTTCTTCTTTAGGGCTTATGGAAGAAGACTTTTTAAAAGAAAATTATGTTACCCAACTAGGGTATCCGCCATTAAGAATTGATATTTTGAATTCAATATCAGGAGTTGAGTTTGACGAAGCTTTCGAGAATAGAGATGAAGCTGAGATAGATAATCTCCAAGTTAATTTCATAAGCCTTTCAAGGTTCATCCAAAACAAAAAAGCAACTGGAAGAAGTAAAGATATAGGCGATATACAATCATTGGAATAAGAAAAAGATATTAGTCTTCTCAAAAAGTGAACTATCTCAGTATATAGTAATTTAGAACGTTTCTCAATAGATAACATTTTTGTTATGATTAGCACCTAAGCTTTGCTATTCGTATTTTTGCGCATTAAATGTATTAAATCATGCAGTTATGAAAAAAAGTTCAATAATCGGGATGATAATTATCGCCATAGCAATTGGAGCAATTGTTAGTACGTATGCAGATAGTAGCACTTATGGCTCTTTTGCCGAGGCATCTGAAACAAAAAAAGAACTTCATGTAGTGGGTAAATTAGACCTTTCGAAAGAAATGTTTTATGACCCAAAACAAGATGCAAATTATTTCTCCTTTTATGTGAACGACAATAATGGCAAAAACTGTAAAGTGGTATTTACCGGTGCAAAACCACAGGATTTTGAACGTTCAGAACAAATTGTTTTAACCGGCCAAATGCTAGGTGAGGAGTTTCATGCCAGTAAAATATTGATGAAATGCCCATCTAAGTACACAGAGAACGAAATAGAGGTAAAAGAAGTCACAGCTCAAGGTAAAATATAGTTTTTAATGGATATACAATTTGTAGGTGAAAACCTACTGCCGGGTCAGTTCGGTCAGTTCTTTATTGTCCTTTCTATTGGTGCATCTTTGCTTGCATTAATCAGTTATTTCTTCGCAACAACTGCTAAAGATAAGTTAGACCTATCTTGGCAAAAAATTGGCAGATTAGCATACCGGCTTAACCTTTTTGCAATTGTTGGAGTTGCGGCCTGTCTTTTTTATATTATTTACAACCATCTTTTCGAGTACCATTACGCTTGGGCACACTCTTCTAAAACCCTACCTGTTTATTATATCATATCTTGTTTTTGGGAAGGGCAAGAAGGAAGCTTTTTGTTATGGTCCTTTTGGCAAGGGGTATTAGGTTGTATTGTAATCGCAAAAGCAAAAGCCTGGGAAAACAGTGTGATGACTGTGATCTCACTGTCTCAGGTGTTTTTAACAACAATGATTTTGGGTGTCGAGATTTTTGGCGCTAAAATAGGTTCTTCGCCATTTGTGCTTTTAAGAGATGCAATGGACGCTCCTATATTCTCTAGAGCAGATTATTTATCACTTATTCAAGACGGAAACGGTTTAAATCCACTTTTGCAGAACTATTGGATGGTTATACACCCACCAACTTTATTTTTGGGATTTGCTTCAATGATTGTTCCTTTCGCTTATGCTGTGGGCGGTTTGTGGGAAAAGCGATATGGAGATTGGATTAAGCCAGCGATGTCATGGGCGCTTTTCGCGGTAATGATTTTAGGAACTGGAATTATCATGGGCTCGTTTTGGGCTTATGAAGCTTTAAACTTCGGTGGGTTTTGGGCTTGGGATCCGGTAGAGAATGCTTCAATTATTCCCTGGTTAACATTGATTGCTGGAGTACACGTGATGATTGCTTTTAAAAACTCTGGACATTCTTATTTTACAGCTACATTTTTAGTGATTATCAGTTTTATTTTGGTGCTTTATGCATCTTTCCTAACCAGAAGTGGAATTTTAGGCGAAACATCAGTACATGCGTTTACCTCCATGGGCATGGATACACAGTTGCTTGTTTACTTAGCAACATTTACTGTGCTTCCGCTAATATTGTTTGTTGTTAACTGGAAGCGTTTGCCAATTACTAAAAAAGATGAGGATACTTATTCTCGTGAATTTTGGTTGTTTATTGGCGCAATAGTGTTGTTTGTTTCGTGTATTCAGATTCTTGCAACCACATCTGTTCCGGTTTATAATGCAATCTTCGGAACCGATATAGCTCCACCTACAGATGCTATTCAGCACTATAACAAATGGCAAATAGCTTTTGCTTTTGTGGTAACCACTATATCAGGCTTTTCTCAATTTCTTAAGTACAAAAAAACAAATATTCGAAAGTTCTTTATCAGTTTATCTGTTTCCTTTGTTGTTGCTATAATCTTAACTGCAATTGTAGTTTATGTGGTAGATATTTACGGAAACGTAATGTATATTTTATTGACATGGTCAGCTATTTTTTCAGTTTTATGTAACGGAAATATTTTAAATGAAGCTTTCAAAGGAAAGTGGAAACTTTCTGGTTCTGCGGTTGCGCATATTGGTTTTGCAATGTTATTGGTAGGAGCATTAATTGCCGCTGCAAACAATAAAGTAGTTTCTTTAAATAATACAGGAATTGGTTTTGGTGATGAGTTTGCTAAAAATAATAATCCAAGAGAAAACATTATACTTTATAAAGGTGAACCCACTAAAATGGATAAATACACTGTTACCTATCTTGGAGACTCTACATCCGGTGTGAACACTTATTACAAAGTAAATTATAAGGTTTTTAATGCCGAAGGAAAGCTTACAGAAAACTTTAACCTTTATCCTAATGCGCAACAGAATGTAAAAATGAAGCAAATTATAGCTTCACCAGACACTAAGCACTATCTTTTACATGATATTTACACTCACGTAAGTAG
>DASSWV010000353.1:0-2376 GCA_035704545.1 Pelobium sp. | reverse complement strand
TTTGCATCCCGCATTTCATCAAAGGATTTAAGGAAGTCATCGGTTCCTGAAAAATCATCCCAATTCTATTTCCTCTAAAGGTTTGCATTTGTTGCTCGGGCAAACTCAGTAAATCGGTTTCATTAAAAAAAACTTTTCCGGTTATGGTGGCATTAGGCGGCAATAATCGCATCATAGCCAAAGAACTTACAGATTTCCCCGATCCGGATTCTCCCACCAAACCAATAATCTCGCCTTTGTTTAATCTAAAACTTATAGCATCAACAACCGTTACAAAACCATTTTCTGTTTTAAAACTGATGCTTAAATTTTCAACAATCAACACATTATCCATCATAAACGACTATTTTAAATTCACTCATCAATTATACAAGTCTTTCACTTTTTACTCGCTACTTTTCAACTTTGACTTTCAAATTTTTACTTTTTACTTTACACTTTTAACTTAATCGAACTAATCGGCGTATGTAATTTGATCGTCGGTAAGCACTGGGAAACCTTTAAATTTTTGTAAAAGGCGAGCGGTAGTCGCAACGTCTTTTTGGCAATAGGTTTTAATGCGATTGAGGTCTTTTTGCTTCCAATAAATATCGCCCACCATGCTTCCGTCTATGTCATCTTTTGGTGTAGGGATATTAAATACCGCAGCAAGCAAATTTAAAGATGTATAATGTTTATAATCGCCGAACTTCCAAAGTTCGAGCGTATCTAAATGGTTTATTTCCCATGGCTTTTTACCGGCCAGTTCTAGTTGTGGCGGAATTTCTAAGCCATTAATCAACAACCTTCTGCAGAGGTATGGATAATCAAATTCTTTTCCGTTGTGCGCACATAGCGTTAGTTGCTTTGGTTGGGTTGCTAACAAATTCAAGAAACTGGAAAGTAGCTCTTTTTCATCATCACCATAATAAGATTTTACCCTAAAACTTTGCTTGTTGGCAAACATCCCTACAGAAATGCAAACGATTTTACCAAACTCTGCCCAAATTCCTGCTTTGGGATAAAATTCTTCTGGACTTTCCTCATTTCTGCGCTGATACACAGTTTTTAAATCCCACAGAGGTTTCATGTTCTCCGGCAGTTCATCAAAAGTTGGATAAGCTGGAACGGTTTCAATATCTAAAACTAAAACGTCCAGTAAATCTATTTGAGCTAGCATAATTGAATTTACATTTTATTTAACAAATCTTGGTACGGCTAAAAACTCCTACCAATTAAAACGTAGGTTTTTAGCGAGTGCTTTCACATTTTGCTGATCAATCACTGGCAAAACAGGAATGTGCGCAATCACCTTTAAACCCGTCATTTTTATGATGATACTTTCCGTTGCTTCATTTTTATCGCCGTTAAAAATAATTCCTTTTATAGGAATATTTCTGCTCTTTAAAGCTTCTACCGAAAGCAAAGTATGGTTAATGCTTCCTAAATAATTTTTAGAAACCAAAATCACTTCTAAACCCAGTTTATTTATTAAATCGATGATTAAATCTTGTTGATTTAACGGAACCATTAAACCTCCTGCGCCTTCTACAATCAGGTTATTGGGTGTTTTGGGTAAATTAATTGAGCTTAACTTGATTTCTACACCATCTAATTCTGCCGAGTAATGTGGTGAAAAAGGTTGTGCTAATTGATACGCTTCGGGATGAAATTTAGTGGTGGCATTAGCTACCAAATCTTTAACTTTTATGGTGTCAGACTGGTGTAAATCTCCAGATTGTATCGGTTTCCAATAATCTGCCTTCAAGTGTTCGGTTAAAATTGCGGATGTAACCGTTTTTCCAACCTCGGTACCAATCCCGGTTACAAAATATTTTTTAGCCATTGTTTAAATTTAACTGACTGCTTAATTCATAAATTTCTGCCTTGGTATTATGCGCATGCAAACAAATCCGCAAACGTTCTTTGCCTTTTGCGACAGTGGGGCTAAGAATAGCCTTCACATTAAATCCGCTTTTTTGCAATTGCGAAGCTAAGTTTTTACATTCTTCGTTTCCGGATACAAGCAAACTTTGGATTGCACTTGTGCTAGGCAAAATATTGATGTTACTTCCACGGGTTAAACGGGTAAAAAGTGCAATATTTTCTTGGAGTATTTCTCGTTCTGGTGTTGTCGGCAGCTCATTGTATCCAACGGCAATACACGCCAAAGCCGGATAAGGCAAAGCGGTGGTGTAAATAAAAGATCTGGCAAAATTTATCAAATATTGGCGAAGCATAGTTGAACCAACAACTGCAGCGCCATGGCAACCCAAAGCTTTGCCGAAAGTATAAACCCGAGCAAAAACCTTGTTTTGTAAGTTTAAATGTTGCGTTAAGCCCGATCCGTTTTTCCCAAAAACACCTAAAGCATGTGCTTCATCCACTATTAAATTT
>DASSWV010000349.1:0-2851 GCA_035704545.1 Pelobium sp. | reverse complement strand
ATGAAACCCTTAAAGACAGACATTAAAGCGACATGATGTTTTACAACCGCACCTATTTTAAGGTTTTAACGATTTTTTTGCTGGGATTTTTTCCAATCAGCTCAATCGCAAAAACCATTTCTGTAGCGCCAAACACTAGGTTTGCTACGTTGAAAGCGGCTGTGGCAATTGCAAAAGATGGCGATACCATTATCGTTAAAAAAGGTATTTATCCATCTTACAACACTATAATTGATAAACAGCTCACCATTTTAGGGCAAGGGATGCCTGTTTTAGATGCCCAGTTTAAAGAAGAAGTAATTACCATAAAGGCAGATCACGTTACTTTAGATGGCTTTGTGATCCAAAACTCAAAGGTTGGCGACTTACGCGATTTTGCTGGAGTACGCATTTTCCAAGCTAAACATATCATCATCAGCAACAATCTGCTAAAAAACAACTTTTTTGGAATCTATATTTCAGATGCTCACCATATAAAAGTAATCAACAACAAACTTGTAGGTACGTTCAACTCCAGAAGATCTGGCAATGGCATCCAAGCTTGGAAATCAGACAGCGTTGAAGTGGTCAAAAATTACATTACCGGACACCGTGACGGCATATATTTTGAATTTGTACAACACTCCAAAGTATACCAAAACCTGACCGAAAAAAACATTCGTTATGGGTTGCACTTTATGTTTTCAAACGATAACATTTTCCTAAATAACACTTTTAAAAACAACCAAGCTGGGATTGCAGTAATGTATTCTAAAAGAATAAAGATGTTAAACAATCAGTTCAACGAAAACTGGGGAAGTTCTATCTATGGCCTGCTATTAAAAGAAATTTTAGATAGCCAAATTGAGGGGAACACATTTTACAAAAACACATCTGCCATTTTTATGGAAAGCTGCAACCGCAATAAAATCATCAAAAACAGTTTCTTAAATAATGGCTGGGGATTGCGCATCCTATCCAACTGTCAAGACAATGTTTTTAGCACCAACAATTTTAAGGGCAACACTTTTGATGTAACCACCAACGGCGAGTTATTGGAAAACAAATTCAAAAACAACTATTGGGATAAGTATGAAGGATACGATTTAAACAAAGATGGCAAAGGCGATGTGCCCTACCGCCCCATAAGCTTATATGCGCAAATTATTGAACGAGTGCCACAAAGTGTGATTTTAATGAGAAGCTTTATCGTCAACCTTTTAGATAAGGTGGAACGTTCCATACCTTCCATCACTCCTTTATCCGTAAAAGACGACAGTCCACAAATGAAACCATGGAAAATATTATCCAAGTAAAACAGTTAAAAAAATCCTTCGGTAAGTTAGAGGTGCTTAAGCAAGTCGATTGCGATTTTAGTCGTGGAGGCATTGTGGGGATCTTAGGTCCAAACGCAGCCGGAAAAACCACGCTCATCAAATCTATTTTAGGGATGGTTATCCCCGATGGTGGCGAAATTTTGTTCGATGGAAAATCTGTTGCCAACAGCTTCGAATATAAAAAAGACATTGGCTATATGCCACAAATAGGCCGATACCCAGATAATATGAAAATTGGGAACTTATTTGACATGATGAAAGACATCAGGAACGTTCACACCAATTTAGATACCGATTTAATTAGCGCTTACCGTTTGGATGAAATGACTGATAAAGCCATGCACACCTTATCTGGCGGAACGCGACAGAAAGTAAGTGCTGCTTTGGCCTTTTTGTTTAACCCGCCCGTTTTGATTTTGGACGAACCTACCGCAGGTTTAGATCCGCTTTCTGCCGAAATTTTGAAAGATAAAATTCTACAGGAAAAAGCAAAAGGTAAACTGATTTTAATTACTTCGCACATTTTAAACGAAGTGGATGAACTGGTAGATAAAGTAATGTACCTGTTGGATGGCAATATCAGATTCTATAAAACCTTAGCGGATTTAAAAGCCGAAACCGGCGAACAAAGATTAGGTAAAGCGTTAACCAAAATATTATCTCAAGATGTTTAAAATAGCCAAATATATTTCGCTCGATATCATCAAAAGCAAAGTCATTATTGCTTATACCATTTTGCTGGCCGCAATTTGTGTCAGCATTTTTATGACCGATGAAGACGTAACAAAAGGCTTGGTAAGTATCTCCACCGTAATGCTCATTATTGTTCCTTTGGTAAGTGTAGTTTATGCAACCACCTATTATTTTAACGCATCAGAGTTTACAGAACTTTTGGTTTCGCAGCCCATTAGTCGCAAAAATATTTTAATGGGGAAATATTTAGGTATCTGTGTAGCAATTTTAGGGGCATTTATTTTAGGAGTAGGTGTGCCCATCTTATTGTTTGCATTTTCCACCACGGGATTAACAATCATCCTAACCGGAAGCTTGTTAACCCTTTGTTTCATCTCCTTAGCTTTTTTATCATCCGTTATAATGCGGGATAAGGCCAAAGGAATTGGTTTAGCCTTAATGATCTGGTTTTACTGCTCCATTATTTTTGATGGTTTGGTGTTGGTGTTTTTATTTGCCTTTAATGATTATCCTTTAGAAAAGATTCTGATAGCCATTATCGCATTTAACCCGATAGATTTAGCTCGGATATTGATTTTGTTACAGGTAGATATTGCCGCATTAATGGGTTATACCGGTGCATTGTACCAACAGTTCTTCGGAAGTGGAATTGGGATTGTTTTCACATTATTTATGCTGAGCATTTGGTTTTTATTACCTTTGTGGGCTTCATTAAGGATTTTTAGAAAAAAGGACTTATAACCGAAAAAGAACGATGAAAAGAGTGATTACTGCTTTTCTTATTTTAAGTTTCCTATTTCAAATTGCAGCGCAATTTGGGGTGTTCCTCTATTTTGAAGCCA
>DASSWV010000294.1:0-2114 GCA_035704545.1 Pelobium sp. | reverse complement strand
GAGCTCAATTTTTTGAGCAGTATCCGTAAATATAATATTCTTAACAGCTCTGCCGTAACCCTGTTTCCCATCGTAAAACAGGCTATCGCCTTTTAAACTTTTTGAGTTTTGGGTGTATAAATTTTTCTTTCCGAAAGATGCTTGATCGTTTTTAGTATTGTACTGCCCGTTTTCGGTGTAAAGGGTATCAGTTTTACCATAAATATTTGTAGGGCCAAAGAAATAGGCGATTTTAGAAATGGTGTTGTATTTTAACGTATCAGATTTAATTAAAACCTGAGGCGATTTTACCTCCACGTTATATCTAAAATAGGCATCTTTATTTTGTGTAAAATAATAACCGTTTTGGCTGGTCAAGGTGTTATTTCCGTTCACAATTTTACCCCCGTTTACGTATTGCCCTATCCTAGTTCCAAGGTTGTATATTAAATTGTTTGTGGTTAAAACTGCCTGGTTATCCGTAAGTCTAACGTTATTGGTAAGTACAGCGGTTTTTGTATTTCCGTCATAATTTAAATTATCCGAATAAATATTTACGGTATCAGCTTGGTTAATATGTACATTACCAAAAGCTTCAAAGCTGTTTTTACTGAGGTAAAAATAAGCGCTATCACAAGTAAGGGTTGCGTTGTCTTGCTGAAATACAGGCTTTATTACTTTATTGGTGTTTTCACCGTTTCGCTTTAAGCCGATAAAAGATTCTGATTGTAGCAACTCAACGCGGGTGACCTGTTGCGCAACGGAGGGTAAAGAATAACCAACGAAAAGTAAAAACAGCAAATATTTTCTCACGCAACAAAATTAGTTTTTTACTAACGATTTTAAACGGTTAATTTTGAACGATGTTATTAGCAAAAAAGCAATTTACAGATTTCGTAAACAGCAACAAGCTTTTTAAGCCTAGTGATACAATTTTATTAGGGGTAAGTGGCGGAAAAGATTCTGTTTTGATGGCTACGCTTTTTGCTGAATGTGGTTTTAGCTTTGCCATTGCCCATTGCAACTTCAATTTACGTGGCGATGAATCTTTAAGAGATGAAAACTTTGTGAAAGCGCTAGCACACCGTTTAAACGTTCCTTTTCATTTTAAATCATTTGACACTACGGTATTTGCTAAAACTCACAAAATCAGCATTCAAATGGCCGCTAGGCAATTGCGCTATGATTTTTTTAGAAAATTACAAGTTAGCGAAGGTTTTGATAGAATAGCCGTTGCACATCATCAGAATGACACGATTGAAACGGTACTCATTAACTTAATTAGAGGAACGGGCATTGCGGGGTTACATGGGATTCAAACAGATCGCCATCACATCATCAGGCCTCTACTTTGTTTTACCGCAGATGAAATTGACACGGTTGTAAAAGAGAATAACATCCCGTACGTAGAAGACAGTTCCAACTTATCAACCAAATACATGCGCAACAAATTGCGGTTAGATATTATCCCACAGATGGAACAACTAAACCCCTCCTTAGCTCAAACTTTCAAAAAAAATATCGACTACTTTTCTCAATTGGAAAAATTGCTGATTGAGCGTGTTGCAAGTTTAAAATCGCAACTCATTAAAGAAGAAGACAGTTTGGTTAAAATTAAAATTGCTGCTGTTTTAGCATTGAATCCACAACAGCTTTTATTGTTCGAACTTTTAAAACCTTATGGATTTAACGCTACTCAAACAGAAAATTTACTCAGCTGTATAACTGGCGATTCTGGAAAACAGTTTTTTAGCGACACGCATATTTTAAGTGTTGATCGTGAATATATCGAAATCTCAGCGTTACAAAAACCGATTGGCTTAATCGAGAAAAAAATCGCGGGTGTAGGAGATTACATTTTCAATGATCATCACCTATTTGTAAAAGAGACGGATAAAATTCCATCGGTTTTAGATGAAAAAACCAAAATTTATGTGAATGCCAAGCAGCTCATTTTTCCATCTACTTTGCGCTATTGGCAACAAGGAGACACTTTTAAGCCCTTCGGAATGAAAGGTTTTAAAAAACTGAGCGATTATTTTATCCAGCAAAAAATCCCACTACAACAAAAAACACAAATACCTATATTAGTGAACGGGAACGGAGAAATTATTTGGATATGCGGTTATAGAACT
>DASSWV010000223.1:0-2095 GCA_035704545.1 Pelobium sp. | reverse complement strand
GAGATAGCTAAAATACTGAACCTGTTACCAAAAGATGCCATCTATTATTTTTGCGCTCCGCTTATGGAAAGAGCAAAACCTGCAGCTGAATTAAAAAGCGAAGCTTCAGTTTTCGGGTTGCATGGTGAAGCATTTTCAAGTGTAAAAGCCGCACTAGCAAAAGCTAAAGCAGATGCACAAAAAGACGATTTAATTTTTGTTGGCGGAAGTACTTTCGTAGTTGCTGAGGTAGTTTAATCTTTTATTCAGGATTAAACTTTGCCACTTTATAACTTAAAATTACCACACCTAGTTTACTTTGATAGCCCATAACCGGCGCAATTAACCTTGATGTTGAATCACTTAAAGAAAAAACCTGAACGCTATCGGTTTTTAAAAACTGCATGTATTCCTCAGAAGCCATTGTTCCTTCCAACTTTTTATCGGTTGAATTAATGATTTTACCAACTCCATTTAACAAAGTTACTTCAACCACATTTTCTTCCTTTACCAAATCGGTATTAAAAACATTGATTTCATCTAAATTATTTCGCAACATTTCACTTCTGATTGCCCAAACCAATGGCTTCGCACTCATTTTCAACATGGTTTGGTTTTGTTTTACTAAAGCCGAGTCTGCCTGAGCAGTTAGGTCTTTTTTTAGATGACTTAATTGGTAACTCTGGTAAAAATAAAGCCCCGCTCCTATTACTACTAAAATGATAATGATGATCCATCTATAATCAATGTTTTTCTTTTGTGTTTCCATGTTATTTTTCTGTAGTGATTACTTTAATTTCCAAGCGTCTTTCTTCCGGATTTGTTTCTTCTGATGCTTTTGTTTCGCCGTAACTACTCGTGATTAAATCTTGAGGAGCCACGCCCAATGCTAACAAAAATTGAACCGCCCTTTTTAAACGCAAATCTGATAGTTTTTTATTGTAAGCAGAAGATCCCGTATTATCAGTAAATGACTCTAAGGATATTTTCTGCTGGTCATTTTTTAAGTAGCTTTTAAAAACATTACTTATAATAATATTTCTTTGTAAATCAGTGAGTTCTGTTTCATTAACTGGATAGGAAATAACACAGAATCCACCCGAACCTAAGCTATTTTTCTTATCAGAAACCGGTTTAAAATTATTAAGGGAATCTGTGCGTTCCATCTTTTTCAATCTGTTTTCTAAATCTGCAATTCTAAACTTCAAACTATCCATTGTTGACTGATCAATTTTAAATACAGCGGATGAATCCGACTTAATTTTTGACTGAGTTAGCAATGCTAAAGTTTTCGTTTGCAGACTGATCAATTTACCCAATTGTGCATTTAATAACGCATTACTGCTCGTTTCTGCCACCTGTAAGCCTGTTACAAAATCCTCGTTTTTTGGTACCACTAACGCCTGTTCGTAATCGCTTGTGTAATTAGAGTAACCTAAGTTTTGTGGAGTGCTGTAATTATAAGGCTGGGTAAACATTGTTGGAGTATTGTTAACTACCACTGGTTCAACGTTTTGTGAACCGCTGTTGCCATTAAACACAAACATGGTGTCTCTGGTTGCATCGGTAAAATCGCTCAGCTTAAAATCACTCGCCGTTTGCTGCTTTAAAGATTTTTTTGAAACGGAGTTTTCAGCTAATCGCTGATGATATAAATTAGGATCATAAGTGACGGAACTGTCCCTTTTAAGGTAAAACGTACCTCTATTGATAACAGGTTGCGTATTCTGCACAAAAACTGTTTCATCTTGAGCTTTGGAAAAACTATCCTGATAAACTAACACAGAATCCGCCACAAACAGTGGTATTAAAGCTTGCATCTTTTTAACTGTCTTCAAAGAATCGTCACTTAATCTCAGTGTTTTTTTGTTGATGTGGAGTTTAACAGGTTCAACAAATCTGTTTTCATCCAACAAACCTTTTAAATCTTTTTTATTCTGATAATCTTTTAAAGACTGCACTGTTATCAGCGATCCTCCATTGCTCCAATTGATTTCTGGATAAACAGCTCTGTCTTTAACTTTTGAAAAACGATAGGCAATACTAATTCCAGCCGTATTATTTGGTAAAATGCTCCCCTCATTAATGTTGAAATCCCGGAAATCAAATCCATACT
>DASSWV010000205.1:0-10843 GCA_035704545.1 Pelobium sp. | reverse complement strand
CAAAAGCATTTTCTGGTCCTGTAGAAATTGCCCGCAAACTATATGGTGGCACTTGGGACTGGATTAAATTTTGGAGCATTACCGGTTTACTTTCTATGGCGCTAGCGCTGATGAATTTACTGCCTATCCCAGCTTTAGATGGTGGACATGCCGTATTTTTACTGATAGAAATGATCAAAGGAAAGCCACTGAGCGATAAATTTATGGAACGAGCCCAAATGGTTGGCTTTGTACTTTTAGCTTCTCTAATGGTCTTTGTTTTAGGTAATGATATTTTTAAAGTGTTTGCTAAGTAAGTTAAAAGTAAAAAAGTTTAAAGTAAAAAGTGACTTGCTAATTGTTGTAAAAAGATCTCTTTAGCAAGAAAAATCAATGTCCGCAACCCAATGTAAGACTTTGAACTTTCGACTTTAAACTTTTTACTCTTTTAAAAACTTCCCACCTTTAACCTTTAACCCAAAAAATGGATTACTTCAAGTTTTACGATATACCTGTTTCTTTTTCGCCAGACCAAGCTTTGGTTAAAAAGAAATTTTATGCTTTGAGCAAAGCGTACCATCCAGATTTTTTTGTGAATGAGTCCGAAGAAAAACAGCAGGAAATTTTAGAGCTTTCTACGCTCAATAACAAAGCTTTTCAAACGCTTTCCAATTCGGATAAGTTATTGCCTTATGTTTTAACTTTGAAAGATGTTTTGGTAGATGGAGAGAAATATCAACTTCCGCAAGATTTTTTAATGGAAATGATGGAGGTAAATGAAGGCATCATGGAGCTCGAATTTGATGCAGACGAAGCAAGATTGGCAGAAGTGAATAAAAATGTTGATGCTTTTGAAGCAGAGCTGAATGCCGAATTAAAAAGCTTAACCGCTGATTTTGAATCGAATGAAAAAGCAAATCCGGAAGATGTATTACTAAAAATCAAAGATATTTGGTACAGGAAAAAATATTTGTTGCGAATACGGGAATCAATCGATAAATTTGCGACCCGCTTGTAAAACAAATGTCTACAATCAAATGCCCAGCTGGCGGAACTGGTAGACGCGTCGGTCTCAAACACCGATAGGAAACTGTGCCGGTTCGATTCCGGCGCTGGGTACGATGAAACCGAAGTTAGAAATGACTTCGGTTTTTTTATTCCTTGTTAATCTGACTGAAAAGGAAAGTAATTTGGTTTACTGTACGTGTACTACATTTGTTTTCTATGATCGTCTATTCTTTAAAGAAAAGATCGAACCTGCGAGGTTATTTTCCCTCAATATCTTCAGTGAAATTACCTTCAATGCTTTCTTAAGCGTTGCAAGTGTTATGATACAGTAATTCATAAAAGTCATTCTATCCCCCCAATCAAAACCATTTATCGTCCATTTTTGGTCCCTTCTTATCCAAATTTGCAATCTTTAGGCTATACTAACATATATGCACCCATTCTGGATGTTTCCCGAGATCCATGCTGGGGCAGGGTGGTAGAAACGTATGGAGAATCTCCATTTCATATTGCTGAGCTCGGCAAACAAATGACATTGGTATACAGGAAAACGGTGTTGCTGCTACCTTAAAGCATTACGCCGTTTACAGTATACCTATAAGGGGAGGCGTGATGGACAGATAGCGAGGCGGTTGAATACCTGTTTACTAAGCATCATGTGGCCGATAATTATAAAGAAGCGGTTCGGCAGGCTTTCGAAGCTCATATCTTTTTCTGCATATCAATGTAAAATAAATCCATCCTTCCCTAATCCCCTATAAAATGTTAATTTTGAGCCGATAATGGAAAAGCTGACAAAGAAAGACATCAGGGCACTCACACTCCCACAACTTAAAGTACTTTTTACAGAAATGGGAGAGAAAGCTTTCCGGGCCAATCAGGTTTATGAATGGCTCTGGAAAAAATCAGCAAGAAGTTTTGAAGAGATGAGCAATTTGTCTAAAGATTTACGCGAGCAGCTCAACTTAAACTTTGTAATCAATGCCGTTAAAATCAACAGTTCGCAGGTAAGCGCAGACAGAACCATTAAAAACACTTTTAAGTTACATGATACGCATCTGATTGAAGGCGTATTAATTCCAACTTCAGAAAGGATGACGGCTTGTGTTTCATCTCAAGTTGGCTGCAGTTTAACCTGTAAGTTTTGTGCCACTGGTTATATGGACCGGAAACGGAACGTTACTGCCGATGAAATTTATGATCAAGTGGTTTTGATTAACCAACAAGCCATAGAAAAATACGGGATCCCACTTTCCAATATTGTTTATATGGGCATGGGAGAGCCCTTGTTGAATTATGCCCATGTTTTAAAATCTATCGACAGAATTACAGCAGAAGATGGTTTAAACATGTCTTATAAAAGAATCACAGTTTCTACTGCGGGCATAGCTAAAATGATTAAAAAGCTGGGAGATGATGAAGTTAAGTTTAACCTAGCCTTATCATTACATGCAGCGGATGACACAAAGCGGAATGAGATTATGCCTATTAATGAGCAAAATACGTTAGAAGCTTTGGCAGAAGCTTTAAAATATTATTACTCTAAAACTAAAAACCCAGTGACTTACGAGTACATTGTTTTCAATGATTTGAACGATGGTTTACAAGATGCGGTTGATTTGGCCAAGTTTTGTAAACATGTTCCTTGCAAAGTAAACATTATTGAATACAACCCAATTTCTTTTGCTGATTACACCAATGCAACGGAAGATAAACTGGATGTTTTTGCCAATTACCTAAAAAAGCAGGGAATCAATACCGTTATTAGAAGAAGTAGAGGGAAAGATATTGATGCAGCTTGCGGACAGTTAGCGGTTAAAGAAGGAGCTTAAAATTGGGTACACTCGGCAAATACCTCAGCGATTTTGGCTCTTTGTTTTTTCCGGAGATTTGCCAAGCCTGTGGCACTTCGCTATCACAACACGAGTCTCATTTTTGTACTGTTTGCTTACATCATTTCCCGTATACTAATTTCCATTTAGATGTAGATAATCGTTTGGCAAAACAGTTTTGGGGTCGGGTAAATATTAATTCTGCGGCAGCTTTTTTGTATTTTAATAAAGGCGGGCAGGTACAAAACATCATGCACCAGCTTAAATATAATAACCAACCGCAAGTGGGCGTTGCTATCGGGAATTTATATGCTCAGCAACTTAAAGAAATTAGCATTTATCAAAAAGCAGAAGCTATACTGCCCGTTCCCTTGCATCCACATAAGTTAGAAAAACGCGGTTATAACCAGAGTGAAGAATTCGCCATTGGTTTATCAGAAATATTGGAGATTCCCGTTTACACGGATGTTTTAACAAGAGATGCTGAACGTGATAGCCAGGCCAAGCAAAACAGAAGTTACCGTTTTGATAACATGCAGAAAGTTTTTTCGGCAAAGTCAAACGGAATTGCTCTTGAAAATGTATTATTGGTGGACGATACCATTACTACTGGGGCAACCCTAGAAGCCTGTGTAATTGCCTTGCAAGAAGTAGGTGTAAAAAACATCGCAATTGTGGGTATTGCGTTCACAGAATAATTAAGCATATTTGTTACAACTATGAAATATATTTTAACTGCTTTGTTGATTTCTACCTTACTCTTCGCATGCAGAAAAGATGAAACTATTGATACCAGTGCAAACACCAGACTCCAGTTTTCTACCGATTCTTTACTTTTTGATACCGTGTTTACCAGTAGCGGCACAACAAATCGTACTTTAAAAATATTCAACTACAATAAAAACAGTGTGGTAATTTCAAACATCCGTTTGTTAGGTGGCGCTGCATCGGCGTTTAAAATTAACATTAACGGTATTGCATCAACATCTTTAAGTAACTTAAAAATTAGAGGTAACGATTCCATTTACGTTTTTGTAAAAGCTTTTATTGACCCTACCAACGCAGATCAGCCTTTTTTGGTAGAAGATGAAATTCAGATTGATTTAAACGGAAATCAGGAAAAAATACCTTTGGCTGCTTATGGGCAAAACGCAGTTTATTTAAATAATGAAACCATTACCAGCAATACCACCTTTATCAAAGGCAAACCTTATATCATTTATAACAGCGCCACGGTTGAAAAAAACAGCATTTTAACTTTACAAGCCGGCACAAGGTTATACTTTCATAAGGATGCAAGCTTGGTTGTTAACGGAACTTTAATTGCCAACGGAACATTAACGGATAGTATTACTTTTACTAGCGATAGGCAAGAACGTATTTACGATGATGAGCCTGGGCAGTGGGAGGGAATCCGTTTTTCTACATCGAGCATTAACAATAGTTTAAATTATTGCAGCGTTAAAAATGCTTTAGTCGGGATTACTGTAGATTCTTTAAGCAATAATGCTAACCCAAAACTTTTACTAACTAACTCCATCATCAAAAACCATCAGGTGGCAGGTGTTTTGGGCTATAATGCCAGCCTTACCGCAATAAATAACCTGATGTACAACTGTGGACAATATTTGGTGGCTGGTTTTTATGGTGGCGACTACAATTTTTACCAAAACACGTTAGCAAACTTTAATTTCAATTTTCCACGTAAAACACCATCCGTTTATTTTACCGATTATTTAAATACGGATGTTTCGCAACTCAAGGAATTAAATACACAATTTTATAACAACATTATTTATGGAAGCTTAACTCAAGAGCTAGATTTTGATAAAAAGGGAAGTTTGGCATTTGCAAAGGATTTTCAGCACAATATCATTAAAACAGATCTACAAGATTTAGGAACAAGTAACTTTTACAATACCGATCCGTTTTTTATCAACACGCGTAGAGAAAATTATCAATTGGTTAGCAATAGTCCGGCACACGATAGTGGAAAAGATTTAACTACCAATCCTTACTTTTTAGGTTATTTAAACAAAGATTTTTTAGAAAAAGCAAGGGTTTTTCCTTCTACTTTAGGCTGTTACGAAAAATAAAAAATATTTTGTAACCTAATGAAACCCTTGCCGTATAAAAACCCGAGAGCGTTAATTTAGATTAGTAAGAGCGGAGTTTTTAATTAAACTTCGCTTTTATTTTTTCAACCCCGTTCCTAAAACCTCTCTTTGCAACAAAGGATTAAAACTCAAAGCCGAAAATTTTGTTAACGTTGTATGAAAATATTGCTAACCGGCGCAAACGGATATATTGGCGCAAGGCTGTTGCCGATTTTAGAAGCTAGCGGACATGAAGTTTATTGTCTAGTCCGGGATAAACGCCGAGCAAAAAAGAGTTTAACTACCCATAAAAACACCCATCTCATTGTTGGCGATTTATTAAAAGCTGATTCATTAACCGAGATTCCCGAAGATATAGATGCCGCTTATTACTTAGTGCACTCAATGAGCAACAGTCGCTCTGATTTTAAACATCTCGAAATGCTCTCGGCAAATAACTTTGTTGAAGCTTTAGAAAAAACCTCTTGTAAGCAGCTCATTTACCTTACAGGTATTGTTAACGATGAACAACTGTCTGATCATTTAAAATCACGGCTAGCTGTTGAGGATATTATAAAAGAAAGTAAAATTGCACATACTTTTTTAAGAGCTGCGATTATCATAGGTTCTGGTAGTGCTTCTTTTGAGATCATCAGAGACTTAACCGAAAAGTTGCCGGTAATGGTGGCTCCCAAGTGGTTGCATACTAAATGCCAGCCTATTGCCATACGCGATGTGCTCTTTTATTTAGAGCATATTTTGCGGAATGAGAAAACCTATAACCAAACTTTCGATATCGGTGGGCCAGATATTTTGACTTATAAAAATATGCTTTTGGGATATGCAAAAGCCAGAAAGTTAAAACGCTATATTTTAACCATACCCGTTTTAACGCCTCGGTTATCTTCTTACTGGCTTCATATTGTAACCTCGGTAAACTACAATATTGCAAGCAGTTTGGTAGAAAGTATGCGTAATGAAGTTGTTTGTCATGATCATCAAATCCTCGAAATTATTCCTCATAAATGTGCGAGCTACCAGCAAGCGCTCAACTATGCTTTTGTTAAGATTGAACAGAACTCCATTGTTTCTAGCTGGCGAGATGCGCTTAATAAAGGTTATTTAACCACCAACTTTATGGATCAGATTGAAGTTCCTCAAAAAGGGACGCTCAATTATCAGGTTAAATTGAATTTTGACCGAGACGGAAATGAAGTTCTCAGTAATATTTGGGCAATTGGTGGCGAAAGAGGTTGGTATTACTTAGATTGGCTTTGGGGCTTACGCGGATTTTTAGACCAGATTTTAGGAGGAGTTGGCCTAAGGCGAGGACGTAGAAGCGGAAATGAAATTGTTGCCGGTGACGCCTTGGATTTTTGGAGAGTGCTTTTAGCAGATAAAGAAGCCAAGCGGTTGTTGTTGTATGCCGAAATGCGCTTGCCCGGTGAAGCATGGCTAGAGTTTAAAATTATTAACCGTGGTCATCAACAATACCTCAAGCAAACAGCAACATTTAGACCCAGTGGTTTGTGGGGCAGAGCTTATTGGTGGCTAATGTGGCCTTTCCATTTGTTTATTTTTAATGGAATGGCAAAGCGGATTGTTAACTTTGGAAAGTAATTAAACACTGTACTTAACGTGAGTTTTGGGTCTATTGACAATATCCAGCCCAAGCACTGGTGTTAATTGAGCTTTTATTCGCCCTTGGCGGTTGCGGAAATGATGAAGAAATAATAGCAAGCCTTTGTAGCAACCGGCGCAGGCAAGAGTTTTTGGGAACTTTTTCGGAAAAAAGTGCCTGCCATTGCCCGGCAGAGGGCAGGAAAGCTTGTGCGAGAAGGCTGAAATTGCCAATTAGAATAGTTTTAAGCTAAAGAAAAGACCCAAAACTCACGTTACTTATTCTCTTAGCTGGTGGCTAATTTATCCTTAACCATGAAATGGTGGTAGAATAATATTTCTGTAAAGCAAATACATCCTGTATTCATACCGGCTCATTTTTCGAATGTAATTTTATTTCACTACATTTAGTTGCACCAAAATAAATCCGTTTTATGAGCACAGTACATCAAATTTTAAGTTCTAAGGAGAACAAAATCATCTCGATAGCACCTACTTCTATGGTTTACGAAGCATTAGAAATCATGAACAGCAAAAACATCAGTGCCATCTTGATTACCGAAAACGATAGTTTAAAAGGTATTTTCACAGAGAGGGATTATGCTCGAAAAGTGGTTTTAAAAGGCAAATCATCCAAAGAAGTGCGTATTGATACCGTAATGACTCCCTCTCCTATAGTAATTAATCCGGAACAAACACTAGAGCACTGCATGGAAGTAATGACAGAAAAGCACATCCGCCACTTACCAGTGATGAATGAGGGAAAACTTATTGCAATGGTGTCTATCGGTGATGTGGTTAAATTCATCATCGAAGATCAAAAAGCAACCATTAAAAACTTAGAAACTTACATTAATAGCTAAATATTAATTCTACCTAATGGGGCATGATTTTTACACTCTTTAAAACCAAATACAAGTATTTTGGTTATTAAAGGTATGGGTAAAAAAATCTTGATTACAGGAGGTACCGGAACAGTAGGAAAGCATTTGAGCGCAACACTCGCCCAAAGAGGGCATGAGGTATTATTGTTGAGTAGAAATCCGGGTCGAAATTCGCAATATAAAACCTTTAAGTGGGACATTAAAAACCAAGAAATTGACCCAGCTTGCATTGATGGAGTTGATACCATTATCCACCTAGCGGGTGCAGGCATTGCAGATGAACGCTGGACAGATGAGCGCAAAGAAACCCTCATTAAAAGCCGAACAGATTCTATCGCCTTAATCTATAACCTTCTGAAAGAAAAAAAGCACCAAGTTACTTCAGTAGTTTCCGCCTCGGCGGCAGGTTATTACAGTAACCGGGGCGATCAGTTAATGTTTGAGGAGTCTGAGCCAGCTCATGATTTTTTAGGTCGCTGCTGTATTGAGTGGGAGAAAGCGGTTGATAAAGGAATTGATTTAGGCTTACGCGTTCTGAAGTTTAGAACGGGAGTTATTTTGGATAAGGACAGTGGAGCACTTCAGAAAATTGCCCAGCCTATTAAATATGGTTTTGGTGCGCCACTTGGCAACGGTAAACAATGGATTTCTTGGATTCATTTAGCTGATGTTTCCAAAATGTATGTTTTTGGTGTAGAGAATGAATATTTGAAAGGAGCTTTTAACATGGGTAGTCCGCAACCAGTAACCAATGCCGAACTTACAAAAGCAATTGCGAAACAGTTAAATAAGCCATTGTGGTTGCCAAAAGTTCCCGCTTTTGCGTTGAAATTAGCTTTAGGCGAAATGAGTGCTGTTGTATTAGGCAGTACCAAAATGAGCAGTCAGCGAATTGAAGAAATCGGTTTTGAGTTCTCCTATTCTAGCATTGAAAACGCTTTACAGGAAATTTATGGTTAAAGAGCAAATCGCTATTTTTTGGTTCAGACGAGATTTGAGACTAGACGATAACGCAGCCCTTTACCATGCCTTAAAAAGTGGATTTAAAGTACTGCCTTTATTTATTTTCGATACAGAAATATTAGATAAGCTTGCAGACCGAACTGATGCAAGGGTCACTTTTATCCACCAACAACTTTCTGCCATCAAGAATGAATTGGAAGAAAAACACGGTTCAAGTCTGTTGGTATTAAACGGTAAACCTGCAGAAGTTTGGTCTTCTGTTTTGAAAGATTATAACGTTTGTGCTGTTTATACCAACCATGATTACGAACCTTATGCCATCAAAAGAGATAGTGATTTAAAAAAGTATTTTGAGCGAAATGAAATTGAGTTTCATGCCTACAAAGATCAGTGCGTTTTTGAAAAAGATGAAGTTTTAAAAGATGATGGCAAGCCTTACGTGGTTTTTACGCCCTACAAAAATAAATACCTCAATAAGCTCAAGCCTTTTTACTATAGAGCTTATCCCACAGAAAAATATCTCCAAAACCTTTTCAGCTCAGCAAACTTGAAATTCCCAAGTCTGGAGGATTTAGGTTTCCAGAAAAATAAATTGTTATTTCCAGATAAAAACTATAAAGCTGTTTTAGCAAATTACGGTCACAACAGAGATTTTCCGGCGATGGATGCAACATCGCACATTAGTGTCCATTTGCGTTTTGGTACGGTAAGCATCCGGCAACTGGTAGCAACGGCTATAAAAGAAAAAAGCAATGTATGGTTGAGCGAATTAATTTGGCGTGATTTCTATTTTTCTATCATCTACCACTTTCCGTATGCAGCAAAAGATTGCTTTAGGAAAGAGTACGAGCAAATTGAGTGGAGAAACAACGAAGAAGAATTTAAAGCTTGGTGCGAAGGTAAAACCGGCTATCCGATGGTGGATGCGGGGATGCGCCAATTAAACCAAACAGGTTTTATGCATAACCGTGTTCGTATGGTGGTGGCCAGTTTTTTAACTAAGCATTTACTGATTGATTGGCGCTGGGGAGAACAATATTTTGCCGAGAAGTTATTGGATTACGAGCTTTCGAGCAATGTGGGTGGTTGGCAGTGGGCTGCCGGTTGCGGGGTTGATGCAGCGCCTTATTTCAGGATTTTTAATCCGCATGAGCAACTGAAAAAGTTTGATAAAGGTTTAAAGTACATTAAAAAATGGATTCCAGAATTTGAAGATGCTTTTAAATACCCCAAACCCATTGTTGAACATAAAGAAGCAAGAGAAAGGTGCTTAGCAACCTATAAAAAAGCACTTAACACGTAAAAAGCAACTCAAAAGTTGCTTTTTACGTTAACAATTGAAATTTATTTAATTAGTTACGTCAATTACTTCAATTTCGAATTCTAAAATTGCATTTGCAGGTATGCCATTTCGTGGATTTTCTCCATAGGCATATCTCGACGGGATATATAATTTCATTTTTCCACCGGCTTTTATTAATGGAACTGCAATTCTCCATCCCTCTATGGTGTTACTAAGGTTAATAGTTGCTGGGGAACTTGCCTCTGCTCTATCAAAAATACTACCTGTTAAAAGATTTCCAGTATAAGCAATTTTTAAACTTGCGGTAGGTGAAGTAATGGCGGCACCAGCTCCAGGCGTAATTATATTGTAATAAATTCCGTTAGCGTCTTTAGTTGCGGTTAAGTTGTTTTCTGCCAGATACATGTTAATCAACGCATCTTCGTATGCCGGCCTGTCTGTGTCGTTTGCTATGCTTAGCTTGGTGTCTAAAATCGCATTTCCGGGGATGGATGAACCGGAACCGCCTTTCCCGTAAGCCAGTGTGGAAGGCGTGATCACCCTAACTTCTCCTCCTTTATTGATTTTCAACAAGCTCTCTCTCCATGATATGGGTGATACATACCCTAAATAACTATATTGAGGGTTATACTTCGAAAATTCATACTTCACATCTTTATTAATGGAGGTGGTAGTTTGTGAAATTCCCACATAATCAGGGTAGTTAACTTCCTCTCCCTCACCAACAGAAAGAATTTTGTAATGATAAATAGCGGTGTCCATTTTGCCACCATTATCATATGCGGCCTTGGCAGATACAAACCCAGTTAGGTTATTTGCTTTCAAGTAAGCTTGAATAGTTTCCTCCTCTATTTGCCTTAACGACCTCGTTTCTTTTTCGCATGCGCTTAAAATAAATATCACTAGGACAGCTAAGCTTAAAATTCTCTTTATCATTTATTCAATTTCTTTTAATTCGATTTCAAAATCTAATATGGAATTTGCGGGGATACCTTGCTTAGCTACATCTCCATAACCGTAACCACTAGGAATAATTAAACGGATTTTACCACCTGTTCTAATCTTAGGTATTCCTAAACGCCATCCAGCTATCAGGTTACCCAAAAGAAATTGTTTGGACTCTCCTTGATCAAAACTTGCTCCGCCCAACAGCTTTCC
>DASSWV010000153.1:0-3785 GCA_035704545.1 Pelobium sp. | reverse complement strand
TTCATAAATAAATTAGAGATTATTAAATTTCAAGAAAGATGAAAAAGAAAATTATATATATAGCACTTATAGCAGTGCTCGGATCCGTAAATGGCTGTAATACATTAGATATAGCGCCTACCAATATTATCCAAGATGAAGCTGTTTTTACAGATGCTGGTATGAAGGCCTACATGGCGTCCTTGTACAGTAGATTGCCTATTGAGGATTTTAAAGCCGGGTCTACCAGTAATCGTGACAATGAAGATGGCTATTTTTTTGACCTTCAGGCAGGATCGCCCGAGACAAACACCGGAGCGTTGGCAAATAGAAGCAATTCTAGGTATGATAACCCGGCACAAGGATATTGGAAAAGTGGCTACCAAATAATAAGAAACGCTAATTATTTAATAGAAGAGCTTCCGGCATATGCGGCAAGCCTTACAGAGGCTAAAACGAATCGTTGGATAGCAGAAGCCAAATTTATTAGGGCATTTACCTATTTTGAAATGGCAAAAAGATATGGAGGTCTGCCTATAGTAGATAAGGTGTTCAAGGATCCCAATAATTTGGAGGAGTTATACGTACCGAGAAGTAGCGAAGAACAGACTTACGATTTTATCCTTGCTGATTTAGATTATGTGATTGCTAACATGCCAAACGAAAGCGAACAACAAGGGCGGGCAAATAAGAATATAGCAGCCGCATTCAAATCAAGAGTAGCTTTAACCGCAGGTTCCAAAGCTCGTTATGAAACAGTTTGGGTAAAGGAAGGTGTTGCGTTGAACGGGATTCCAGAGACAAGGGCTAACGACTATTTTACACAGGCGTTCAAGGCGGCAAAATCAATTGAAAACAAGTATTCTTTGTATATGAAGAAATGGTCGGCGACTGATAAGATTGCCACCGCAGATAACTATGCAGATTTGTTTCTTGATCCAGAAAGCGAAGAAACCATTTTTGCTAGATATTATCTTTATCCAGATGCGGTTCATAGTTTTGATCACGTTTTTTCTCCACCGCACATGACGGTTGCTTACGGAGACAGGTTTAACCCAACGCTTGATTATGTAGAGTTATTTGATGGTTTGCCAAAAAATGCAAAGGGAGAAATCAAAACCACGGATGCGGCAGGTAATTACATTGTTTATAATACCCTTGAAGAGTTGTTTGAAAATTGCGAACCTAGGTTGCGTGGTACTGTTTTATTGCCAGGCCAACCGTTTAAAGGACTCCATACTGATATAAGAAGAGGTACTTTAATTGAAAGCGTAAACCCAGCAACGCCTATTAAAAAGTTTGTCGCAGACGGTCTTACTACTCGGTATTCAACGGTTGCCTTTTATAAGGCTAATGTGGAGGAATCAAGTAATCCGACTACTCAGGAACCTCTTACTTTAGCTTCTGGAATAGAAATTAATGCAGCTGGATTAGATGGCCCTTCATCAAATAATAGATTTACAGTGACAGGATTTCATGGACGTAAGTTTTTAGACCCAACCAAAACTGCAGCTGAGACAGACAAACGTACATCAACCCAAGCGTGGATTGAAATAAGGTACGCAGAAGTGTTGTTGAACAGAGCAGAAGCTGCGCTGGAACTAGCACAACATGGCGTTGCAGAAGTAGATGGAGTTAATATGCAAAATGATGCTTTTGAACAAATAAATAAGATTAGATTAAGAGCCGGAGCGGTATTGCTAACAAGTGCGTCAGAATTATCAAGTGGTGCTTCTTTAGCAGTTGGAACTGGCGTAGGCTCTTATGTTCTTGCTCCTACTAGAGGTTTGCAGATCATTAGAATTGAACGCAGAAAAGAACTTGCTTTTGAGCATAAACTTTGGTGGGATATGTTGAGATGGAGAACGGCAGATTTAGAGGTTAATTCTAGAGTTTGGAGAAAACTTAATCCTTTTCTTTTTGCAAAAGGAGCAGTTCCGTTAGCGCCAGATTATGTACAAGGAAAATATATTTTCGATGCCCGAATGGATGAACGAAATAGTAGGTTTACGATTCCTTTAAATGCATATTATCAGCCAATTCCAGGTGCAGATATTGCGGCCTCAAATAATACTTTATTACAAAATGATCAATATTAATTCAAAGAACATGAAAAAGATATTTATAAATTTATTTTTTCTGAGTACCGCTATTTTTCTCCACTCCTGTGAGATTGATAATTATGATGGTCCAAATGCCACTTTGCAGGGTACCATTTACGATGCTGAAAACAAACCCATGCAGCTGGAACATGGTACTGGAACCGGTCGTATTCAAATGGATGAAATCAGCTGGAGCGAAACTCCAGTTCCGTTTTATTATGGTTTAAAAATGGATGGTACTTACGTTAATACAAAAGTATTTGCCGCAACTTATGTTGCAACTTTAAGAGACGGTGCTTTTTATCCTATTGAAGGAGATACTATAACAGTAACGGGAAACACAACACACGACTTTTATGTTGTTCCGTATTTAAATGTGGAATGGGTGGGTGAACCTCAGCTTCTTGCAGATAACAAGGTAACAGCAACCTTTAAATTTAAACGCAACCCTGGGCCAGCAGGCGAGCCAATGCCAGATTTAATGGATTATCAGCTGTTTATATCTAATACACCATACGTAGGAAATAACAATTTTGACCCTACACGCGTTGCAGGGGCAGTTGCGGTTACAAATGATCAAGAAAACACCAATATCACCATCACTTCTTTGGAACCTATGAAATATAAAACTACCTATTACATAAGAGTGGGCGTTAAAGTAAACGATAGCTATAGAAAGTATAATTATACTCCCGTAAAATCGGTAACTGTTCCAGTACAATAAAAACTCAAAGTCGTTGTAAGTATCGAAAGATTGCCTTACAACGACTTTTATCAAATCAAGATTGCAGTAATTTCAATCTTCCTTGTGCATCTCCATTGTAATTCTTACAATAATTTCCTATCATCCTAAATCAATAATGCAGTATAAGTTTTGAGACTGATGATCAAGTTTTATTTTAACAGTTCAGTAAAATACTTTTAGCAATAACCGTTTTCAATAAAAAAGCAGCAAGCTATAGAAAAATCAATTTTAAACTCTAGTTTAAAATTAAGATATTAGTACCAAGAGATAATAATATCTTCGTATAATAAGAAACTATTAAATGCTTCATAGTTTCAAACCGTAACCCAAAAATGCTTAGTGAGTTTTTGAAATTGATTTTAGTTTTTTTCTTTATTCTTTTTAACTGTCAAAACACATTTTCCCAGAATTATGGTTTAAGTTTTTATGGGAATGATGTTAATCAAGATAAAAGAACAGGGTTAGATCTAAGTCCAAATTCTGCGCTTTGTTTTGATCAAGACTTCGAAATTTCTTTTGACATCGGCTTCATGCCGAGATATAAAGAATACTTTGGATATATATTACGGCTTAATCACAACAACCAAACAATTGATTTACTTTACGATGGTAGGCCTTCAGTAAAAAAGCATTTCTTGATAAACATAGGAGATGTTTTCTCTAATATTTCGTTTAATATAGAAGATGGAAGTTTATTTAATAACTGGAATAAAATCACATTAAAATTCGACTTTAAAAATAAGTTGTTGACCTTAACAAATGGCCGAGAAACTTACCAAGAAAAAATCAGTTTTTTAGATAAAAACAGCTGTTTCAAATTCCTATTCGGGGCAAATTCTTATAAAAACTTAAGTAATACAGATGTTCCTCATTTTAAAATTAAGGAGATTAAAATCAACAAAAATGGCCATTTAACTTATCATTGGCCATTAAATGAATTAAAAGGAAATATCGCTAAA
>DASSWV010000134.1:0-6093 GCA_035704545.1 Pelobium sp. | reverse complement strand
AAAAATCAGAAACAGAAGATTTGTTGCAGCTACTCAGCGCTCAGTTTGTTATGCAGGTAAAATCTGTTTTTTCACATTTGGTAGCCAGTGACAATGATGATCATCGGGAATTTACCTTACAGCAAATTGCCGATTTTAAGACGATGACAGAAGAAATTTCCGCTAGCCTAGATTATGGTTTTATGCGACATATCTCTAACACTTCCGGAATTAGTAAATGGCCAGAAGCGCAATTTGATATGGTTAGGCTGGGGATTGGACTTTACGGTATTGAAAGTGTGGAAGAAGAAAAGCCTTTGCTTGCTAATGTTGCCAGTTTAAAAACAACTATTTCACAAATTAAGTTTTTACAAAAGGGCGATACCGTTGGTTACGGAAGAAGTGGCGTAATGCATCAAAAAGGAAAAATAGCAACAGTGAAAATTGGCTATGCTGATGGCTATCCACGAGCATTAGGAAACGGAAAAGGAGCAATGCTCATCAATAATAATTTAGTGCCCACAATAGGAAATATTTGTATGGATATGACCATGTTGGATATTACAGGGATTGATGCAAATGAAGGAGATGATGTGATTGTTTTTGGAGATGATTTAAGTGTTTATGATGTTGCAAAACAATTAAACACGATCCCTTATGAAGTAGTTACCAACATCTCTCAAAGGGTAAAAAGAGTGTATTATTACGAATAATTAGAAATCATGAAACGAATTTTTGGAGCTTTATTTAGGTATTTTGTTAAGGGATTGTTGGTGGTTTTGCCACTTGGCGCCGCTTTTTTTCTGGTGTTTTGGGCATTTTCTTCTGTAGACGAATGGTTGAATTTGAGTGAGGTTTTTTTTGAAGACCCAACTACTGGTAAACCGTTGTATATACCTGGATTAGGTCTACTTTCTGTTGTTTTAATTATTTTATTTTCAGGGATTATTGCCACTTATTTAATCACTGAGCCTATTTATAGCTGGTTTAACAGATGGGTCAACAAAATCCCTATTTTCAAGTTCATTTACTCGTCAATAAAAGATTTAACGGAAGCTTTTGTTGGTGATGATAAAAAACTGAATGAACCCGTTTTGGTGGAAGATAGCCATGGGTTTAAAAGAATTGGTTTTTTAACGCAGAAGAATTTAAGTAGTATAGGATTGCAAGGTAATGTTGCCGTTTACTTTCCTTGGTCGTATTCTTTTGCAGGTCAAGTATTGATTGTTAAGGCAGAGCAAGTAAAGCCATTAAAAATGACTTCTTCACAAGCTATGAAATTCATTGTTTCTGGAGGCGTAAGTTCCGTTCATTAATTTTGGATCTTGTAGCGGATAAATCCGGTTGAAATTCCGAATCGGGCAAAGGCATAATGGTCTGAAAAATAAATGTTATAAGGATCTTCTCCGTAATAGCCCACGGTTGCCATCAGAAATACATTTTGCATAAACGGAAAGCTGTAATTTGCGGTAATCTCTGCGTTCAACCTTTTTCTTATATCGGTAATGGTGCTGTTTTTAATCGGATTAACAGCGTAAGAAAACTGTGTGTTCAATCGAAAAAATTCTTTTTCTAAGGTTTTACTTTCTGCTTTTTCTGATTTAAATTTTTTCCATTTTCTGTTTTCAGAAGTGTAGAATGTATATTTCCTATAAGAAAAATCGTATAATAATCTGGTGAAAGCATATTTCCCTTCGAGTGCTTTTTCGTAAGAAAACCATTTGTGCCATTTTAAACCCAATTTATGATTGTAAGAACGGTAATCTTGTCCATCAGTATGGTCTGTAAAACTACCGAAACGATAGACCGCAGTTAGGTAATTGGTGCTAAAATTCCCGTTATAGGTGTTTATTGTTCCATCAGGATTTATTGCACTGGCATCTTGCCCGTTGGAATGATGAGTAAAGCTCAGCTCGGTATATTTATAGTTCTCTTCGTCGCTGTTTAAACGGATAAACGCAGTTCCGCCTAGTTTAAAGCTGGGCGTTCGTACACCTGCAGAGTTTTCGTTTCTTACACGAACGGTAAAATCCGGGATTACTGCAAAAGCGATTGGTGAATTTTTGGTGGCCAATAATAGATATGTGGTAGTTAATTTTCCGGATAACAGATATTTCGATGGCGCACCAATTTCGGAAAGAGGAGAAGTGTAAGAGAGGTCGCTGTTTTCTTTGTACCGTGTGATAAACTCTTGATTAGCTAGCTGAGTTTGTTGGCCAAATAGCAACCCGAAATTGATCAAGGTCAAAACTGTTAAAATTATCTTTTTCATTAAACGATTAACGTTATGCAACAAAGGATGGATTTTTATAAAAAAATGAAAATATTTTCAATTACAAAAGAAAAGTATTACATTTGAGCATGAAAAACTATAAAGTGCTTGATGAAGATGATGCTCCGCTTTCAATGGTGGCAGAAATGCTTGTGCCCTACCAAACTTATTTTAAATCTCCGGTTAATCGTTTACAAGTAATAAAGGGTGGTTTATCTTCAAAGTCATTGGATGATTTACTTAAAATAAGTGGTTCTACCCGCTTTGATATGGCTAAAAACTTAGATTTAACCGAGCCAACTTTGCGTAAGCATTTAGGTAATTCAAAAGAGTTAAGCACTAGTTTAAGTGAGCATGTTTTGTTTTTGTTAGAGCTTTACGATAAAGGTATTGATACTTTTGGCTCAGTAGCAGAATTTAAAAATTGGTTACCACAGCATAACATAGGCATTGATGCCAAACCAAATGATCTATTAGATTCCATTACTGGTATTAATATCGTAATGAATGAACTTAACCGTATTGATCACGGTATTTTGGCTTAAATAAAATGAAAGTGAAAAGTCAAAAGACTTATATTTTGGCCTCGATTGTTCCTTGCTTTAAGCTTTCGGCTTTTAGCTTTCAGCATTTATATGTTAGTCTATAGAATTACCCAAACCAAATTTGCTTCCTCCTTATTCGCTCCTGGTTTTGCCGGGAGGTGGAACAATGAAAATGACCGGATGATTTACACCGCAGGTTCGGCATCGCTTTCTTGTTTAGAGGTTTTGGCGCATAAAAGTGGTTCGGCGCTAAATTCGGGGAGGTTTTCTATGGCGATGGTTGATTTGGATGACAGCTTAGCTATTACCGAAATAAAACTGCCCGAATTGCAAAAACTAAATGCCGAGTGGTTCAAAGTTTTGCATTATCCTATCACTCAAAAATTAGGAAAGAAATGGTTATCGGAAATGAGATCTGCCATCTTAAAAGTGCCGTCTGCAATTGTAGATATGGAGTATAATTACTTATTAAACCCGTTGCACCCCGATTTTGCTAAGATAAAAATTTTGGATATAACACCGTTTAACTTTGATTCGAGGTTGAAAATGGATATTAAATGACTGGAACTCTTTTTAGCCCTGATAGAAATGGATACCGGCCCTGTGATTAAGGCCTGTAGCAGTATGAATGGATAGCAGGATGAGCTTCTCAAAAATCAACCAGTCTAAAAAATATAAGCTTAAGCCTAACAAAGCTTATATTTGTAACCGATGAAATTTAGTAAATACCATATTGTACCAGAATTAAAGAAGAGTTTAGATGATCTAGGCTTCAAAAAGCCGACCGATATTCAGTTTAAATCTATTCCGCAAATTCTATCCGGACAGGATATTTTAGCGATAGCACAGACGGGAACGGGTAAAACAGCAGCTTTTGCAATTCCGCTAATCAGTATGTTGCAACAAAATAAGCGTAGAGAGCCTGAGCAAAATGTGAAAGCAGTGGTAATGGTGCCAACGCGTGAACTGGCTATACAGATAGAACAGGTTTTTAACGAACTTGGGCAATATACGGATGTGCAGACTATTTCCTTAATTGGTGGCGTTGATATTGACCCGCAGATTGAGAAACTCCGTAAAGGTGTTGATGTTTTAATTGCAACGCCCGGTCGTATTTCTGATTTGGTGCATAAAGGCCACCTGAATTTAAAAAAGATAGATTTTTTAGTGCTTGACGAAGCCGACCATATGTTAAATAGAGGTTTCTACAACGACATTAAACATATAATGCAATTTTTGCCACGGCGTAGGCAAACGATGTTTTTTTCGGCTACGATTGACGAAAACATTAAGGATTTAGCTTATGCTTTAGTGAGTAAGCCGGTGCGGATACAGATTTCTCCTAAAGATCCGGTTTCTAAAAACGTGGATCATGCGGTAGCGTATGTAGCAATGGATGATAAACGTTTTTTTCTGGAAAGGGTGATCAAAGAAAATCTAGATAAAAAGATTTTAGTTTTTGTACGTACCAAAGTACGAGCAGAAAGGGTTTTTAAAGCAATGGAACGGGTGAATATTGTAACTACCACCCTCCACGGCGATAAAGAGCAAGCGGAACGCTTTAAAGTGCTAGAAGATTTTAGAGAAGGAAAAATAAAAATTTTGATTGCTACGGATGTGAGTGCCCGTGGTTTAGATGTAAAAGGAGTGGAGTATGTGGTAAATTATGATTTACCAGATGTCGCCGAAAATTATGTGCATAGGGTTGGGCGTACTGGTAGAGGAAACAACCGTGGAAATGCAGTTTCATTTTGTAGTGAAGAGGAAAAACCCATTTTGGAAGAAATTGAAACTTATTTAACACAGCCTATTAAGGTAATGAGCATCAAAAAAACCGAATACGAGGAAACGCTTGCAGTTTCTGAAGGGCATTTGAACGACTGGCAATCGTTGATTAATGAAAACGAAGCTGCCGAAAAGAAGCATAAGAAAAAGAAGAAGAAATAATTTTATTTTTGATTATCAGGTGATTAACAGATAATGGTGTTTGCTTTTTTCAAATATGTAAAAAAATGATACCTTTGCGGCGGGTTAGTCATCTACGACCAGCTCCTTCTGAACTCCCCCAGGGTGGGAACGCAGCAAGGGTAAGAAGTTGTAGCGGTGCGATAGAAACGACTAGCCCATTTTTCTCTCCTTTTAAATTCAAATAAATTTTCGGATTATAAATACACTCGACGGTCATTTGATTTTTTTATTGTGTAAATGTGTTATTAATGTCCAATTTGAAAATATAACCCTATTTTAATAAAGAATCTGATATATTTGAACTATTAAAATAAGGGAGTGCTTTACGTTCATCTAATAAAAGCAATCGATTTTTAAACAACCAAAAATTAGAATAATATGAAATTTTTTATTGATACCGCAAACTTAGCTCAGATTAAAGAAGCTCAGGATTTAGGTGTATTGGACGGTGTAACTACCAACCCAAGTTTAATGGCCAAAGAAGGCATTACCGGCGACGAAAACGTATTACAACATTACAGAGATATTTGCGCAATTGTTGATGATAATGTAAGTGCAGAAGTTATTTCTACGGATTTTGAAGGAATGGTTAAAGAAGGAGAGGCTTTGGCTGCACTTGATGATAAAATTGTGGTAAAAATTCCGATGGTTAAAGACGGAATAAAAGCATTAAAATACTTTAGCGATAAAGGAATTAAAACCAACTGTACTTTAATTTTTTCTGCCGGACAAGCTTTATTGGCTGCAAAAGCAGGCGCAACTTACGTTTCTCCGTTTTTAGGCAGATTAGATGATATAGGTGCAGATAGCTTTGGATTGATTGAAGATATCCGTTTAATTTTTGACAATTACGGTTACGAAACACAGATTTTAGCGGCTTCTATCCGTAACTCTGTTCATATTGTAGAATGTGCTAAAATTGGTGCCGATGTAATGACTGGTCCTTTAAGCTCAATTTTAGGCTTATTGAAACATCCGCTTACGGATAGTGGTTTAGCTCAGTTTTTAGCGGACCACGCTAAAGCAGCAGGTAAATAAGTCATTTCATTTATGATATTAGAAAGCCACCTTTTTGGGTGGCTTTTTTGTTGAGTTGTTTTTTAGTTAAGTTGCTATGAAACTTATAAATAAAAATTCGGTCATTACATTAAAAGATATCATCTGTATAGCTATTTAGTTGAAAATTAATGATAGTAATGTAGAATCCAAAATATTGCTTTTCTACAAAATTATTAAAAAAATAAGCCTCCCCCTTTTACGCTTGATCCTAAGTTGATTAGAGTGTTTTAAAATCATAAATGGTGTAATTTGACTTCATGTAGCTTTGTG